>DASSBX010000375.1:0-16425 GCA_035698305.1 Miltoncostaeaceae bacterium
CGCACCGTGGCGATCACGGTCGACCGCACGCCGCCCGCGCCGCCCAGGGCGAGCTTCCCGCAGCCGGACGGCGACAACGGCTGGTACCGCACGCTCACGGTGCGCTGGACGTGCTCCGACCCGTCCGGGGCGTCGTGCCCCGCCACCACGTTCACGGCGGCGGGCCGCTCCCAGTACGCGCGCCAGGTCGCGCGCGACGGCGCCGGCAACGTCAGCGCCGAGGCGGTCGCGGGGCCCTTCAACTTCGACAACGGCGCGGCGCTGGCCGCCCCGTCGACGCCCAGTCCGGGGGCGATCCTGACCGACGAGCCCACCTACGTGTGGCGCAACGGCAACGACCCCACGTCGGGGCACGCGCGGTCGGAGGTGTGGGCGCGATGGACGGGCGTCGCCGACCAGCTCATCGCCCGTGTCAACGCGCCGGCCGCCCGGTCGGCCCGCAACGTGCGGACCACCCCGCTGCCGATCCGCACCCAGATCCGCTGGTTCGTGCGCTTCTACGACCGCGCCGGCAACCGCAACGACTCGGCGGCGCGAACGTTCACGATCGAGCCGACGCCCCCGTCGGCGGCGCCGGTCGTGACCGGCGGCCCGGAGGGCCCCACCAACGGGCGGGCCCCCGAGTTCTCGTGGTCGGGCGACGCCCCCCGGTACGCGTGGTCGCTCACGGCCGACGGGGCCGAGGAGCCGTCGCAGCGAGGGACCGGGCCCGAGCGGCGCGCCGCCCTGCAGCCGCTCGCCGACGGCGACTACACGTTCAGCGTCTCCCAGGTCACGGCGCTCGGGGCGGAGGGCCCGGAGGCGACGCGGTCGTTCACGGTCGACACCGTGGCCCCCGCCGTCCCGGTCCTGACGCTGCGGCCGCCGGCGGCGACGACGGCTCCCGCGGAGTTCGCGTGGACCACCGAGCCGGGGGCGTCCTCGCGCTGGGCGGTCCTCGACCCGGGCGGCCGGGGGGTGCGCGGACCGGCGGACACGCCCACCGCGCGCGCGACGATCGCCGGCCTCGGCGGCGGCGCGTACACGTTCCATGTGCAGCAGATCGACGCCGCCGGCAACGCGTCGCCGCCGGCCGACGAGGCGTTCAGCGTCGGCGGGCCGGCCGCGCCGCCCGCCGCGACCCGGCGGGCCAGCGTGCTGCCCGCGCAGAACGCCGGGCGGCTCCGGCCGCGCAAGGGCGCCCGGCTGCTCACGGTGCGGCCCACGCTCCGCTGGAGGAAGGGCCCCGCCAGCACCGCGCTCTACAACGTGCAGATGTTCCGGGTGGCCGGCGCCGGCCGCTCGCCGCGGCTGGTGAAGGTGCTCTCCGCGTTCCCGAAGGGGACCGTGCTGGTGGTGCCCCGCTCGGTCACGAAGGCCGGCTCGTGCTACGTCTGGCGCGTCTGGCCGTACACCAGGTCGAAGAGGTTCACCGCGAAGCCGCTCGGCATCAGCAACTTCTGCGTCGCCTCGAAGGCGGCGATCCGCAAGGCCCGGGCCGCGGGTCGCAAGGCGCGGGCGGCGAAGCGGCGGGCTCGGCCCGCGACGCGGCCGCGGGCGCGCGGCCACGGCGTCCCGGTCGTGACCGTTGTCACCGGGGACCGGAACCCGGCCGGGCCGGTCGGCGGCCGCTAGGATCCACGCCCGTGCCATCGTCCATCTCGTTCGCGCGCGGCGCCCCCGCGCCCGAGGCGCTCGCCACGGATCTCGTCGCCGACTGCGCGCGCACCGCGCTCCAGGCCGACGGCGTCCGGGTGCTCTCGTACGGCACGGGCAACGGCTACCCGCCGCTCCGCGAGCTGCTGGCCGCCGAGCACGGCGTGGCGCCCGACCAGATCCTGGTGACCAACGGGTCGCTGCAGGGCTTCGTGTTCCTGCTCGAGACCCTGCTGTCGCCCGGCGACCTCGTCGCCGTGGAGGCCCCGACCTACGACCGGGCGCTGCTGCAGCTGCGGCTGCACGACATGCAGGTGCTGCCGATCACGGTGGACGACGACGGCATGGACGTGGAGGCGCTGGCCGCCGCCTGCGCCGCCGGCCGCGTGCCGCGCCTGCTCTACACGATCCCGAACTTCCAGAACCCGTCGGGGGCCACCCTGTCGGCGGCGAGGCGCCGCCGGCTGCTCGAGATCGCCGACCGGCACGACATCCTGGTGCTCGAGGACGACCCGTACGGCAAGCTGCGCTTCGAGGGGGAGCACCTGCCGGGGTTGTTCGAGCAGGCCGAGCCGGGCCGCGTGATCTTCACGTCGTCGTTCTCGAAGACGGTCGCGCCCGGCCTGCGGGTGGGCTATCTGGTGGCCCCGTCGGAGATCGCCGCGAAGCTCGCGGGCGCGGCGGCGCAGACCTACATCTCGCCCGCCCTGCTGTCGGAGGCGGCGATCCACCAGCTCATCGAGGGCGGCCACCTGCCGGGCAACATCGCCCGGGTGACCGAGCTCATGCGCGTGCGCCGCGACGCGATGATCGAGGGGCTCCGCCACTTCCCGGAGGGCTCGCGCTGCGTCGCCCCCGCGGGCGGCTTCTTCTGCTGGGTCACGCTGCCCGAGGGCCTCTCGGCCGACGAGCTGTTCGGCGCGGCCGCGGCGGAGGGGATCGCGTACGTGAAGGGCAGCGACTGCCTGCTGGAGGGCGGCGAGCGCGCGCTGCGCCTCGCCTACAGCGGGGTCAGCCCCGAGGAGATCGCCGAGGGCATGGAGCGCCTCGGCGCCGTCTTCCGCCGGGCCGCCGTCCGGGCGTAGGCCTCCCGGCCACCGCTGCGCGTGCCCAGCCCGGGGGCCGGCGGGCCCCCGGGCGGATCAGTTCAGCCCAGCATCTCCTTGACCGTCTCGCGCTCCTCCACCAGCTCGGCGTTGGTCGCGGCGATCTTGGACGTCGCGAAGTCGTCGTGGTCCCAGCCCTCGCGGACCACCTCGTACACGCCCGGCGCCGTGGTGCGCACCGGGACCGAGGCCCACACGCCCTCGTCGAACCCGTAGCTCCCGTCGGAGCGGACGGCGATCGAGTGGACGTCGTCGCCCGGCGTGAACAGCGAGCGGACGTGGTCGATGGCCGCGTTGGCCGCCGACGCCGCCGACGACAGGCCGCGGGCCGCGATGATCGCCGCGCCGCGCTTGCCGACGGTCGGGAGGAACTCGTTCTCGAGCCACGCGTCGTCGGCGATCACCTCGCGCGCCGGCCTGCCGCCGATCGTCGCGTTGGTGAAGTCGGCGAACATCGTCGGCGAGTGGTTGCCGAAGATCACGATGTCGTCGACCTCGGTGACCGGCACGCCGGCCTTCTGCGCCAGCTGGGTCTGCGCCCGGTTCTGGTCGAGGCGGGTCATCGCGGTGAAGCGCTCGGGGCCGAGGCGGGTGGCCTGGGCGGCGGCGATCATGCAGTTCGTGTTGCAGGGGTTGCCGACGACGACCACGCGGGCGTCGTCCGAGGCGACCTCGTCGATCGCCCTGCCCTGCTCGACGAAGATCCTGCCGTTGTCCTTCAGCAGGTCCGCGCGCTCCATGCCCGGCCCGCGCGGCTTGGAGCCGACGAGGATCACCCAGTCGGCGTCCTTGAACGCCACCCTCGGGTCACCGGACAGCACCATGCCCGCCAGCAGCGGGAACGCGCAGTCGTCGAGCTCCATGGCGACGCCCTTCAGCGCCTCCTGGACCTTGTCGATCGGCAGCTCCAGCAGCTGCAGGATGACCGGCTGGTCCTTCCCGAACGCCTCGCCGGCGGCGATGCGGGGCAGGATGCTGTAGCCGATCTGACCGGCGGCGCCGGTCACCGCGACGCGGAGGGGGGCCTTGCTCACGCAGTCACCTTCAGCTTCTCGATGATGGCGTCGGCCACCTGGGAGGTGCCGACCGCGGTCGGGTCGTCACGGTGGGGCTTCATGTCGTAGGTCACCGACTCGCCCTCGCGGATCACGTCGGCGATCGCGCCCTCCATGCGGTCCGCCGCCTCGGTCTCCTTGAGGTAGCGCAACATGATCACCCCGGACAGCATCATGGCGATCGGGTTGACCTTGTTCTGACCGGCGTACTTCGGCGCGCTGCCGTGGGTCGGCTCGAAGAGCGCGGCGTGGGTGCCGATGTTCGCGCCCGGCGCGACCCCCAGGCCGCCAACGAGGCCGGCGGCGACGTCGCTGATGATGTCGCCGTAGAGGTTCGGGAGCACCAGCACGTCGTACAGCTCGGGCTTCTGCACGAGCTGCATGCACATGTTGTCGACGATCCGCTCCTCGAACTCGATCTCCGGGTACTCCTTCGCCACCTCGGTGGCGACGGCGAGCCACAGGCCGTCGGTGTACTTCATGATGTTGGCCTTGTGGACGGCCGTGACCTTCTGGCGGCCGTACTCGCGGGCGTAGTCGAAGGCGTAGCGCACGACGCGCTGGGTGCCCTCGACGGAGATCGGCTTGATCGAGATGCCGGAGTGCGGCTTGATCGTGTCCTTCGCCGACGGGTCGAGCTCGATCAGCTTCTCGATGAGCGCGAGGTTCTCCGGCGTGTCCTTCTCGAACTCGATGCCGGCGTAGAGGTCCTCGGTGTTCTCGCGCACGATCACGATGTCGATGTCGTCGTACTTGGAGCGCACGCCCTCATAGCTCTTGCAGGGGCGTACGCAGGCGTACAGGTCGAGGGCCTTTCGAAGAGCGACGTTGACGCTCCGGAAGCCGTGGCCCACCGGGGTCGTGATCGGCCCCTTGATGCCGACCTTGTTCTCCTTGATGGACTCGATCACGGCATCGGGCAGGGGGGTCCCGGCCGTCTCCATGATGTCGACGCCCGCCTCCTGGACGTCCCAGTCGAAGTCCACCCCGGTCGCGTCCAGGACGCGCTTCGTGGCGTCGGCGATCTCGGGTCCGGTGCCGTCGCCCGGGATGAAGGTGACGCGGTGTGCCACGGGTCCGACTCCTCGTATATTCGTTCTCTGACGAGCGGCCGCCCGGGGGCGGCCGCAAACCCGATGGAGCATATCGGACGGGCCCCTCCGGCCGCGGGTGACGCGGGTCAGCGCAGTGGCCACCCCAGCGGGATGAAGATCATCGCCACGACGATCATCAGCACGGAGAGCGGCAGGCCGAGGCGCGCGTAGTCGCCGAAGCGGTAGCCCCCGATGCCGTAGACCATCGTGTTCGTCTGATACCCGATCGGCGTGAGGAACGACGACGACGCGCCGATCGCGATGGCGATCGCGAACGGCCGCGGGTCGAGCCCCGCCGCCGCGGCCGTGGAGAGCGCCACCGGGAACAGCAGGATCGCCGCCGCGTTGTTCGTGATGAGCTCGGTGAGCACCATCGTCGCCAGCAGCACGCCGAGCAGCAGGCCGCGGTCCCCGAAGTCGCCGAACGGCTCCACGAGCACCCGCGACAGGTCCGAGGCCAGCCCGCTCGACTCCATCGCCGCCCCCAGCCCGAAGGAGGCGGCGATCAGCACGATCACGTCGAGGTCGATCGCGTCCCGGGCCTCCGACGGCGACAGGATGCGGAGCGCGACCACCGCGAACGCCGCCAGGAACGCCGCGGGGAGGATGTCGAGCACCCCGGTGGTCACGAGCACCAGCAGCCCCACGACGATGAGCCCCACGAGCGGCGCCTTCTCCTCCCGCGGCGGCGGGTCGCCGTCCAGCGCCGACACCACCAGGAAGTCGCGCCGGTCCAGCGCCAGGGGGCGGAACGCCGGCCCGGCGAGCACGAGCAGGACGTCCCCGGCGTGCAACGGCACGTCGCCGAGCTTCGCGCTCACCCTGGCCCCGGCGCGGTGGACCGCGATGACGGCGGCGCCGTACCGGCCGCGGAAGCCCACCTGCTTCAGGGTGGATCCGACCAGCGCGGAGTTCGGCGCGACGACCGCCTCGTAGAGCCGCCGGTTCAGCGCCGCCCCGGTGGCCGGGAAGTGGCGCTCCTCCGCGGACGCCAGGCCCCGCTTGGCCTGGAGGTCGAGGATGCGCGTGACGTTGCCGGCGAAGGTGAGCCTGTCGCCGGCCGCGAGGATCTCGTCGGGTCGCACCGACGAGATGCGGTTGCCGTCGCGCTCCACCTCCACCAGGTAGACGCCCTGGAGGTTGCGCAGGCCCGCCTCGGCGACGGAGCGGCCGGCGACGCCGGGCTCGTCCGTGACCACCAGCTCCAGGGTGAACTCGCGGGCGTCCGCGTCGGCGGTCTCGCTGGGCGACCGGCGCTCGGGCAGCAGGACCGGGACGAGCACGACCATCAGGATCACCGAGAGCACCGCGAAGGGCAGGCCCACCTTGGCGATCTCGAAGAATCCCATCCCGGGCTCGCCGGCGTCCTCGAGCAGGCCCGACACCACGACGTTGGTCGACGTGCCGATCAGGGTGACGGTGCCGCCCACGATCGCCGCGAAGCTCACGGGCATCAGGTAGCGCGACGGCGAGCGGCCCACCCTGCGCGTCCACGAGACGACGCCGGGGATCAGCATGGCGACGATGGGGGTGTTGTTCAGGAACGCCGACGCCGCGGCCGTGGGGGCGACGATCCGGGCCAGGGCGCCGCGCTCGCTCGGCTCCGGGCGCGGGCCCGCCCGCGACACGCGCGCGACGATCGCCTCCACCGCGCGCGTCCGGGCGACCGCTGCCGCCAGGACGTAGAGCGCCGCGACGGTCAGCGGCGCCGAGTTGGAGAAGCCGGAGAACGCCTGATCGGCGTCGATCACCCCGGCCACGAGCAGGAACACGGTCGCGCCGAGCACCGTGATGGCAGGCGGCAGGCGCTCCATCACGAGGATCGCGAGGACCACGAGGAGGACCGCGAGGGTCAGGACCGCGTCGAGGGTCACGGCGCCGGATCATGCCCGCCGCGGCGGCGGAGCGCGGGCGCGGTGGCCCGCTCGCGGACGACGGATGACCCTCCGGGAGCGGGACCTCCGGTCCGATAGAGTCCGTCGGAGACACCGACCATCGGAGGGCACGGACATTGCTCAGCCATGACGTCGTCGTCGTCGGCGCAGGCCTCGCCGGCATGCGCGCGGCCATCGCCGCGCACGAGGCAGGGGTGGACGTCGCCCTCGTGACGAAGGTCCACCCGGTCCGCAGCCACTCGGGGGCGGCGCAGGGCGGCATCAACGCCGCGCTGGGCAACCAGACCGAGGACAGCCCCGACAACCACACCTTCGACACCGTCAAGGGCGCCGACTACATCGGCGACCAGGACGCCATCGAGATCCTCTGCGAGATGGCGCCGAAGGAGATCATCCAGCTCGAGCACTGGGGCGCCGTCTTCAGCCGGCACGAGACCACCGGCAAGATCGCGCAGCGCCCGTTCGGCGGCGCCGGCTTCCCGCGCACGTGCTTCGCGGCCGACCTGACCGGCCTGGTGATCCTCCATACGCTCTACACGGTGGTCGTGAAGTACGAGATCCCGACCTACGAGGAGTGGTTCGTCACCGAGCTGGTGAAGGACTCGCACGGCGGGTGCTGCGGCGTCGTGGCCTACGACATGGTCCACGGCACGATCCAGACGATCGGCGCGAAGGCCGTGGTGCTGGCCACCGGCGGCGCCGGCCGCGTGTACCGCCCGTCCACGAACTCCCACAGCTCCACCGGCGACGGGATGGGCCTGGCGCTCACCGCCGGCGTCCCGCTGAAGGACATGGAGTTCATGCAGTTCCACCCCACCACGCTCAACCCGAGCGGCGTGCTGGTGACGGAGGGCGCCCGCGGCGAGGGCGGCTACCTTCTGAACTCCGAGGGCGAGCGCTTCATGAGCAAGTACGCGCCCAACAAGCTGGAGCTCGCGTCCCGCGACGTCGTGTCGCGGTCGGAGGCCACCGAGATCCTCGAGGGCCGCGGCATCAACGGGTCGGTGCTGCTCGACCTGCGCCACCTCGGCCGCGAGAAGATCATGGAGCGGCTCCCGCAGATCCGGGAGCTGGCGATGGCCTTCGCGGGCGTCGACCCGATCGAGGCGCCCATCCCGATCCGGCCGGGCGCGCACTACCACATGGGCGGCGTGCACGTGGACAGCTGGGGCGCCGCCCCGCACATGCCGGGCCTGTTCGCCGCCGGCGAGTGCGCCTGCGTGTCGGTGCACGGCGCGAACCGCCTGGGCGGCAACTCGCTGCTGGAGGCCGTGGTGTTCGGCTCGCGCACCGGCTCGGCCGCCGCGCGGTACACCACCGACGTCTTCAACGGGCGCGCCCCCGAGGCGACCCCCGCGGCCGCCCACGACTTCGAGCGCAAGCTGCGCGAGCTGCTCGAGCGTCAGCGCGGGCCGAAGCAGCACGAGCTGCGCGAGGTGCTCGCCGACACGATGCAGGAGAAGGTCGGCGTCTTCCGCACCGAGTCCGACCTCAAGGAGGCGCAGGCGACCGTCGGCGACCTCCGCGAGAAGTTCAAGAGCGTCGTGGTCACCGACAAGGGCCGCACGTTCAACCAGTCGCTCATCCACACGATCGAGACCGGGTACCTGCTCGACCTGGCCGCCACGATGGTGGCCGGCGCGGTGGACCGCACCGAGAGCCGGGGCGCCCACTCGCGCACCGACTACCCGGAGCGCGACGACGAGAGCTGGATGAAGCACACGCTGTCCTACCTGGAGGACGACGAGATCCGTCTCGACTACTCCGAGGTGACCGTGACCAAGTACGAGCCCCAGGTGAGGTCCTACTAGTGAGCGTTACCTCTCTCGACATCTTCCGCTACCAGCCCGACGTCACGGAGGAGGCCTACCGCCAGACGTTCGAGCTGGAGCACGAGGGCGACATCACGCTCCTCGACGCGATCCTCCGCCTGCAGGACGAGCAGGACGGCACGCTGGCGGTGCGGTATTCATGCCGGTCCGCGATCTGCGGCTCGTGCGCCTGTCGCGCCAACGGCAAGACCGTCCTCGCCTGCATGAGCCAGGTGGAGGAGGTGAAGAAGGAGTTCGGGACCGAGACCATCCAGGTCGACCCGATCGGGAACTTCGCCCCGCTGAAGGACCTGATCGTCGACCTGGACCCGTTCTGGGACAAGTTCAAGTCGGTCAAGCCGTACCTGATCCCCGACGGCCCGGCGCCGGAGCGCGAGCGGCTGGTGTCGAAGGAGGACATGCAGAAGCTGTTCCGCGAGAGCGCCTGCATCCTCTGCGCCGCCTGCTACTCCGAGTGCAACTCGCTGGCGGCCGACCCCGAGTTCGTCGGCCCCGCCGCGCTCGCCTGGGGCTACCGCTTCGCCGGCGACGTCCGCGACGGCCAGCGCAAGCAGCGCGCGAAGCTCTACACCGGCGAGCACGGCGTGTGGGACTGCACCCGCTGCATGTACTGCAACGAGCGCTGCCCGAAGGGCGTGAACCCGCGTGACGCCATCGAGAAGCTCGGCGGCATCGCGTTCCAGGAGGGCCGCTCCCTGCAGGACGGCGGCGCCCGCCACGCGAAGGCCTTCCTCATCTCGATGCGCACGGGCGGCAAGCTCAACGAGACGATGCTCGTCCCGTTGACCAACCCCGTGAAGGCGCCGTTCGACCTGCCGTTCGCGCTGAAGATGGTCAAGCACGGCAAGGCGCCCTCGCCGATCCCGCACCGGATCAAGAAGCTCAAGGAAGTCCAGGCCCTGATGAAGAACGTGAAGGAGACGATCTAGTGGCGACGCAGTTCGCGTACTACCCCGGCTGCATCGCCGAGTTCAGCTCGAAGGAGCTGGACAAGACGACGAAGGCGCTGGCGCCGCTCCTGGACATCGAGCTGCTGCCGATGCCGGCCGCCACGTGCTGCGGCGCCGGGGACATCGCGGAGGCCAAGCCGAACCTCTACCTCACGCTCAACGTCCGCATCCTCAGCCAGGCCGAGGAGATGGGCGTCGACATCCTCACCATCTGCAACGTCTGCACGCTGAACCTGCGCCGGGCGAACAAGATGGTGAAGGACGACGCCCGCCTGCTGGAGCAGGTCAACGAGGAGCTGGTGAAGGCCGGCGCCCGGCCGTACGAGGGCACGAAGGAGGTCACGCACCTCCTGTGGTACCTCGCCACCGAGGAGGGCCTGGCGCTGCTGGAGAAGCAGGGGCCCCGCGGCCTGAACGGCCTGCGGGTGGCGCCGTACTACGGCTGCCAGCTGCTGCGCCCGTCGTCGGTGATGGGCTTCGAGGACCCCGACAAGCCCCAGTCGCTGGAGCGGCTCATCACCGCCCTGGGCGGCGAGGTCGCCGACTACGAGGCCAAGTCCCAGTGCTGCGGCTTCCCCATCATCCTCGCCCGGGAGCAGGTGGCCCTGAAGGAGTCGCACCTCGCCCTGTCGCAGAGCCGCGACGCCGGCGCCGACTGCATGGTGACCCCCTGCCCGCTGTGCCACCTGGCGATGGACGCCTACCAGCGCAAGGCCGAGGTGGCGAACGCCACCGAGTACAACATGCCGGTGCTGCACCTGCCGCAGCTCATCGGCCTGGCGCTCGGCATCGACACCGCCACCATGGACTTCAAGCGCCACCTGGTGCCGGTCGACCGGGTGCTGGAGACCGTCGGGGCGTAGCCGCCCCGCACCGCCCCTCCCGGGGGCCGATGGGGGAGCGATCCCCATCGGCCCCCGTTGTGTTGCAGGGGGACGTCGAGGTCCGGCCCCGGGCGGCCGGCCCCCGCTACCCTCATCGCATGCCGCGAACCGCGCCACGATCGCGCCCGGAGTGCCGCGCGTGAGGCTCTACGACGCCCCCGACTGCTGGAAGTGCGTGGAGGTGAAGGCCGCGCTCGACGCGCTGGGCCTCGCCTACGAGGCCGTGACGGTGCGGGGCGACCCGGCCGCGCGGGCGGCGCTCGTCGCCGCCCAGGGGGAGCCGCCGCAGGTGCCGATGCTCGTCGACGGCGACGTCGCCGTGTGGGACCGGCGGCGGATCCTCGCGTACATCGCCGAGACGTACGGTGACGGGCCGCCGCCGGAGGGGCCGTCGTACCGGGACATGCCACCGTTCGTGGGGGGCACCTGCCGGATCGACGGCGCCGGCCCAGCCGCCTGCTGACCGCCCCGGCGGTGGCGGGGGCGCCGCGTCCTATGATCGTGGCGTGAGCCGCATCCTCCCCCTGACCGCGGCGACGCGGCACGAGCTGCCGGGGCCGTGCGTCAGCTGCGTCTTCTGGCAGCACGACCGCGCCATCACCGACGAGCGGCGCAAGGACGCGTGGAGCTCGGCGCCCGCCCGCGAGCACGGCGTGTTCGGCCGCGTGCTGAGCGACGACTCCGGGTTCCGGGGGATGATCCAGTACGGGCCGTCGTCGTGGTTCCCGCGCGCCCTCGCGCTGCCGGCGGGTCCGCCCGACCACCGGAGCTCCCTCGTCACCTGCGTGTTCCTGGAGGGCGACGACCCCGTCGGCACGGCGGAGCGGCTGATGCTCGAGGCGCTCGCCGACCTGAAGGGCCGCGGCGCGCGGGCCGTCGAGGCCTTCGCGCTCAGCTACCTCGACGACGTCCCGGTGGCCGACCGGTTCGTGGGCCACCACACGCTGTTCGACCGCGACTTCCTCGCGTCGCTCGGCTTCACCCGCGTGCGCGCGCAGGGCCAGGTCTCGCTGATGCGCCTCGAGCTCGGCGGGCTCCAGCCCGGCATGGGCATCCTCGGGCGCCTCGCCGCGGCCCTGCGGCCCACCGCCGAGCCGGACGCGACCCCCGCGTAGGAGCCATGCGCGCCCCCCGCACGCCCGTCCGCTGGGCCGCGGCCGGGGCGGCGCTGCTCGCGACCGCCGCGCTCGCCCTCCCCGCCGCGGCCGCGGCACCCGACCCCGTCCTGGACGACCTGGAGCACTTCGACGTCCACGTGTCGCCGGCCGAGCTCGGGACGCGGACGGGCGCCGCGCAGGTCGAGCTCCGCATCGTCGCCGCCGAGCTGGACGAGACGGGCCGGCCGGTGAAGCTCGCCGTCGTGCGGGGCCGCGGCGACACCCGCCGGCTGCTGGCGTACGCCCGCCGCCTGCGCGACGCGCTGGAGTACCGGGGCACGGTGGTGCTCACCACGCCGGGCGGCGCCACGGCGGCGGCGGGCCCCGCCTCGCCGGCGGAGGTCACGGCCAGTCTGCGCCGTGCGCGCATCGGCCTGATCGCCGACCCGGTCCAGCGGCTCGAGTCGGCCGCCGGCGTCGCCGCCGTCGAGCCGCGGGAGGCGTCCGGGACGCGGACGACGCTGACGCTGCTGGGCATCGCCGTGCTGGGAGGCGCGTGGGCCGTCGCCATCGGCACGGGGCGCCGGTCGCGGCGCGGGCGCCAGGAGCTCGCGGAGGGGCGCGCCGCCATGCGCGTCCACCTCGACACCCTGCGGGCGCGGGCGGCGGCGCTGGCCCGCAGCGGCCGGCTGCCCGACACGGCGCGCCCGCGGGTGCAGGCGGCCCTCGGCAGCTACGCCGACGGCATCACCGCGCTGCAGCACGCGACGAGCGCCGACGAGGTCGCGAAGCTCGGCCCCACCGTCGCCGCCGGCCTGGCGGCCGTCACCGCGGCGGGCCGGGACATCGGGGAGGAGTGGGCGCTGTCCGGCAGCCGCTTCGACGGCCTCTGCGGCGCCGACCCCGCGCACGGCCCGCCCGCGGGCGACGGCCCGCTCACCCCCGGCGGGCCGCCCGTCCCGCTGTGCGCCAACTGCCTGGACGCGGCGGCGCGCGGCGAGGCGGTCCCGCTGCGGATGGTGTCCGCGGGCGGGCGGCCCATGCCGTTCACCGAGGTTGAGGAGCTCCCCGCGCCGCCCGCGGGCGGCCCGCCCGGTCAGGAGCTCAGAGCCAGCCCTTCGTGACGAGGGACTCCGCGATCTGGACGGCGTTGGTGGCCGCCCCCTTGCGCAGGTTGTCGCTCGAGATCCACAGCGCGAGCCCGCGGTCGTGGGAGGAGTCCTCGCGGATGCGGCCCACCAGCACCTCGTCGCGGCCGGCCGCCTCGCGCGGCAGCGGGTACCGCTTCAGCTCGGGCTCGTCCACCAGGACCACGCCGGGGGCGACCATCAGCAGGCGGCGCGCCTCCTCGGCGGTGATCCGGTCGGTCGTCTCGATCTGGACGGACTGGGAGTGGGCGTACAGCACCGGCACGCGCACGCAGGTGGCGCTGACCCGCAGGTCGGGCATGCCGAGCATCTTCCGTGTCTCGGCCGCCACCTTGCGCTCCTCGCCCGTGTAGCCGCTCTCGTCGAACACGTCGATGTGCGGGAGCACGTTGAAGGCGATGGGGTGCGGGTACACCGACGGCTCCGGCTCGTCGCCCGCCAGGAACCCGGCCGTTTGCGTCGTGAGCTCCTCCACCGCCGCGGCGCCCGTGCCGCTCACCGACTGATAGCTCGACACGATCACCCGCTCCAGGCCCACGGCGTCGCTGATCGGCTTGAGGGCCACCACCAGCGGCGCGGCGACGCAGTTGGGGTTGGCGACGATCCCCGAGTGCCCCTCCAGGTCGGACTCGTTGACCTCCGGCACCACCAGCGGGACGGCCTCGTCCATGCGGTAGGCGCTGGAGTTGTCGATCACCACGGCGCCGGCCTCGACCGCGGCCGGGGCGAACTCGCGCGATCGGGTCGCGCCCGCCGAGAACAGGGCGATCTGGATGTGCTCGAACGACTCGGCGGTCAGCTCCTGCACGGTGCGGGCCTGGCCCAGGTAGTCGAGCTCGCGCCCCGCGCTGCGCGACGAGGCGAGGGGCCGCAGCTCGGTGACCGGGAACCCCCGCTCCTCGAGCACCCGCAGCATCACGCTCCCCACGGCGCCGGTGGCGCCCACCACGGCGACGTTAAACATCGGCGCGCCGGGCGGCCTCGCCGGAGAGGTCGAAGGCGTCGTGGAGGGCGCGCACGGCCCGCTCCACCTCGCGCCGGTCGATCACGACCGTGATCCGGATGGTGCTGGTGTCGATCATCTGGAGGTTGATCCCCTGGTCGGACAGGACGCGGAACATCTTCGCGGCGATGCCCGGCTCGGACTTCATGCCCGCGCCGACGAGGGTGACCTTGCCGATCTGGTCGTTGCTCGTCAGCTCACGGTAGCCCAGGTCGCCGCGGACGCCCTCCAGGGTGTCCAGCGCGAGCCGCAGCTCGTCGAGCGGGACGGTGAACGACACGTCGGCGGCCTCGCCGCTCTGGTTCTGGATGATCGTGTCGACGTTCACGCCGCGGTCGGCGAGGGCCGTGAAGATCTGGGCGGCGACGCCGGGGCGGTTCTGGACCCCCGCGATCGTGATCTTGGCCTCGTCGGTGCGGTGGGCGAGCCCGGTGACGATCGCCTTCTCCATCAAGGGGGTCTCCTCCGTGATCCAGGTGCCCTCCTCGGGGAGGAAGGACGAGCGGACGTGCAGCGGAACGTGGTGGCGGCGGGCGAACTCGACCGACCGCAACGCGAGCACCTTCGAGCCCGTCGCCGCCATCTCGAGCATCTCCTCGTGGCTCACCCGTGGCAGCTTCACCGCGCCCGGCTCGACGCGCGGGTCGGCGGTGAACACGCCCGTCACGTCGGTGTAGATCTCGCAGACGTCGGCCTGCAGCGCCGCGGCGAGCGCGACGGCGGTGGTGTCGGAGCCGCCGCGGCCCAGCGTCGTGACGTTGTGGTTGTCGGCCGAGACGCCCTGGAAGCCGGCGACCAGGGTGATGTTGCCCCCGTCGATCGCGGCGCGCAGGCGGTCGGCGCGGATCTCCAGGATCTTCGCCTTGGTGTGCGAGTCGTCGGTGAGGATGCCGGCCTGCGACCCGGTGAACGAGATCGCGTGATGCCCCAGGTCGTGCAGCGCCATCGCCATCAGGGCGCACGAGATGCGCTCGCCCGTGGACAGCAGCATGTCCATCTCGCGCGGGTCGGGGCGGTCGGAGATCTCGTAGGCGAGGTCGACCAGGCCGTTCGTGGTCTTGCCGCGCGCCGACACGACCGCCAGGACGTCGTCGCCCGTCTCCTTGGCCGCGGCGATGCGGGCCGCCACGTTCCTGATCTTGTCCGCGTCGGCGACGGAGCTGCCGCCGAACTTCATCGTCCTGAGGCCGATGGCCGTCCCTCCTCGCGCTGGTCGATCGCCAGCGAGGGATGGTAGCTACAAGGAGCCTGACCGTGCGAGGGGGCCCAGGGAGGCGGCGACGATCGTCAGCACCACCTGTCGCGCGTCGCCCCGCGGCTACAGCTCGCGCCTGCCGAGCAGGGCGCGGCCGAGGGTGAGCTCGTCGGCGTGCTCCAGGTCGGCCCCCACGGGGAGGCCGCTCGCGAGGCGGGTCACCCGCACCCGGCCGCGGACGAGGTCGGCGAGGTACAGCGCGGTGGCCTCGCCCGACATGGTGGGGTTGGTGGCGATCACCAGCTCCACCACGCCGTCGGCGTCGACCCGGTCGACCAGCTCCCGGATGCGCAGGTCCTCCGGATCCACCCCGTCGATCGGCGACAGGGCGCCGCCGAGCACGTGGTACCGGCCGCGGTACTCGTTGGTCCGCTCGATGGGGAGGATCGCCGACGGCTCCTCCACCGCGCACAGCAGGGCAGGGTCGCGCCGCGGGTCGGCGCAGATCGGGCACAGGTCGTCCTCGGCGAAGCTGAAGCACACCGAGCACGGCCGCAGCCGCTCGGTCATGTCGGCGATCGCCTCGGACAGCCCGCGGGAGCGCTCGGGCGGCGCCTTCATCATGTGGAAGGCCAGCCGCTGCGCGCTGCGCGGACCGATGCCGGGCAGGCGGGCCAGCTCCGCCACGAGCCGCTCGATGGTGGGCGTCAGCACCCCCTGTGGTCCCCGGACCCGGTCCTAGAGGCCGGGGAGCCCCAGACCGGAGAGGCCGCCGGCGACGGTGCCGAGGCGGTCCTGGGCGAGCTGCTGCGCCGAGCGCATGGCCTCGTTGACGGCCGCGACGATCACGTCCTGCAGCAGCTCGACGTCCTCCGGGTCGACCGCGGCCGGGTCGATGGTGACCTCCAGCAGCTCCAGGCCGCCGCTCACGCGCGCCGTGACGGCACCACCGCCGGCCGACGCGGTGACCGACTCCTGCTGGAGCTCGGCCTGCACGCGGGCCATGTCCTCCTGCATCTTCTGCATCTGCTTGAGCATCTTCTGGGGGTTCATCCCCTGGGCCATCGTGATCCTCCCTGTGGCTGGCTGGCTAGCCGCCCTCCTCGACGGCCCGGAACATCGCCTTGAACTCCTCCAGCAGCGCCTCGTCGTCGAGGGGCGGCGCCTCGGAGCCCGGATCCTCATCCTGCCCGGCATCCGGCGCGCCCGCCACGAACGCGACGTCCATGGTGCGCCCCGCGACGGACGTCACGGCGACGCGCACGCGCTCCCGGTTGTCGCGGGTGCCCAGCATGCTGGCCCGCATCGGGCTGGTGACGGTGACCTCCAGCGACGACTCGTCGACGCGGGTCGGGCGCGAGCCGTCCAGGAACCCCCGCGTCGACGGCGCCTCGCGCTCCATCACGTCCAGCACCTGGCTCCACAGCCGCTCGAAGTGCGCGAGGTCGGCGGGCGCCGGCTCCGCGGACACGGGAGGGGGCGGGGGCTCCTCGGCCGCGGGCGGCGGCTCGTCCGGCGGCGGCGGCGCCTC
>DASSBX010000376.1:0-3184 GCA_035698305.1 Miltoncostaeaceae bacterium
AGCGGACCGCGGCCGGGCGCTCGTCGCTCAGCAGGGTGAGCGCCGCGACGACCGCCAGCAGGATCGCCGTCGCCGCCTGGACGCGCCGCAGCGGCCGCGGGTCGGGGTAGGGGCCGGGCGCCTCCGGCGGGTCCCGCGGCGGGCGGTCGTGGTCGGGGTCCACGGGGGCCAGGGTATCCCCACCCGGCGGCCCGGCCACCCGCTCAAGGAGGGTGCCCCGCGACCGATGGAACGACTGGCTCTCCCGAAACCCACGGCGTCCGTCAAGGAGCACACCGACCGCATGCGCCTCTCCGCCGGATCATCGAACAAGGCCCGCGTCCTCGCCGAGGTCGAGAGGCGGCTCGACAGCCTCAACGGCCACTGCGCCGCCGACCTGGCCGCCGCCCTCGACGCGATGGCGCAGGGCGACACGACAAGGGTCGTCGTCCCCGTCACGACGCTCATCGAGGAGCGCTCCGGCGACGCCGCCGTCGACGCGATCGCCGAGAAGATGAACGCGTTGGCCACGAAGATCCAGGGGTGCGTCGCCGCCTACAACGGGTTCCGCGAGGAGTTCGCGGCGGTCGTGGGCGACCAGTCCAGCCTGAGCAGCGTGCAGGACCGCCTCGACTCGCTGACCGACAACTGCCTCACCGGCCTGACGGTGGGCCTCGGCAGGCTGGCGGAGGGCGACCTGACCTACGACGTCGTGCCGGTCACCACCCCCGTCGGGACCGCGCCGGGCCTGGACCTGGGGTCGCTCGGCACTACGTTCAACACGACGCTCGGGAAGATGCAGAGCTCGATCGCCGACTACAACCGCATGCGCGGCGAGCTGGGCGGCGTGATGGACGAGATCCGCGGGATGGCCGGCAGCCTGGCCGCCGCGTCCCAGGAGATGTCGGCCACCGCCGAGGAGACCGGCTCATCCGTGGACGGCATCGCGCAGCTCATGGTGGGCGTCGCCGAGGGGGCGGGCCGCCAGGACGAGATGATCGACAACGCGTCGAAGGTGGGCGACGAGGCCGTGAACCTGGCGACCGAGGCCCGCGGCGTCGCCGAGCGCGGCGTGCAGCTGACCGTCGAGATCGCGTCGATCGCCGACCAGACCAACCTCCTGGCCCTGAACGCGGCCATCGAGGCCGCCCGCGCCGGCGAGCAGGGCCGCGGCTTCGCCGTGGTGGCCGACGAGGTGCGCAAGCTGGCCGAGTCGGCCGCCGCCGCCTCCACCCAGACCCGCGAGGCGTTCACCGAGCTGGCCGGCAGCATCGAGCGCACCTCCGGTTGCGTGGACCAGCTGGCGGGCGCCACCCGCGAGGTCTCCGCCGTCACCCGCGAGACGCGCGCCGCGGCGGAGCAGGTCTCCACCGCCACCCAGCAGACCAGCGCCGCCTCCGAGGAGGTCGCCGCCTCGTCGGAGCAGCTGGCCCGCACCGCCGAGCGGCTGTCCGAGGCCGTCGAGAGGTTCGTCACCGCGTAACGCTCGTCGGGCGCGTCGGTCCCGAGGGCCCGTCACGGTGGGCCCTCGGCCGTCGACCGCCCGGCAGGATGTGGGGGTGCCGCCCTCCCCGTCGCCCCAACGCCCCACCCGCGACGCGCTGGAGGCGGCCCGTGGCATAACCGTGCCGGACGTGGTCGCCGACGACCTGCGCCTGCTGATCGCCGGCATCAACCCGGGGCTGTGGACGGCGTGGGCGGGCCACCACTTCGCCCGCCCGGGCAACCGCTTCTGGAAGGCGCTCCACGCGGGGGGCCTCACCGACCGTGTGCTCGATCCCTCCGAGGAGCGGATCCTGCTGGAGCGGGGGATCGGGATCACCAACGTGGTGCCCCGCACGACCGCCGCGGCCGCCGAGCTGTCGCCGGACGAGATCCGGGAGGGCGGGAAGCGCCTGCGCGCCCTGGTCGCCCGCCACCGGGTCCGCACCGTCGCGATCCTGGGGATGGGGGCGTACCGCACCGCCTTCGGCCGCCCCCGCGCGGGCCTCGGCCTCCAGCCCGAGACGATCGCCGGCGCCGCCGTGTGGGTGGTGCCGAACCCGAGCGGCCTCCAGGCCCGCTACGGGGTGGACGAGATCGGCGCGCTGCTGCGCGAGGCGTGGGCCAGCAGCGTCACCCCCGGCACGGCGACCCCGCCGTCCGGGTCGGCGTAGCGGGCGACCGCGGCGAGGGCGTCGGCCCGGGCCGCGGCGATCCGCTCGGCGGGCAGCGACGCGAGCCGCCGGGCTCGTCGATCTCCTCGAAGTCGATGCGCCGCAGCCGCACGTTCGCCAGCCCCGCGGCGGCGGCCCGGGCGCCGGCGACGGCCAGCATCTCTCCTCCGAGACGTCAGACAGCGTCACCTGGCCCGCGCCCCCACGCGCCGGGCGGCGGCGATCCCCAGGCCGCCGGGGCCGCACGCCGAGCTCCAGAGAGACACAGTTCCGGGAGTTGCTCGACCCGCTGGCGCGGACCTTCGCCGACGAGGGCTCGCTGCGGCCGTGGCTGGACGTGGGGAGGGCGGCGGACGTGCTGTGGGCCCGCAACCATCCGGACGTGTGGCGCCTGCTCGTCCCGGTCCGCGGCTGGTCCCCCGACGAGTACGAGGCCTGGCCGGCGGGGGCGTTCCGCCGGGAGGTGCTGCGGGGGTAGCCTGGCGCCGTGAGCGGTGAGGTCCTCTCCCTCCTCCCGGGGCTGCTGGTCGGCCTGGCGCTCGGCGCGGGGTGGCGGTGGGCGGGGGAGCGGCGGGAGCGGCGCTCGCGCGACGCCGCGCTGCTGCTGGACCACCTGGCCCGCGCGGAGCGCGAGCTGTCGCGGGCGATGGCGCTGCGCGAGACGCTGCTGCTGCGCGAGGGGGAGGCGGGTGAGTGGTGGCGGCCGGCGGTGGATCTGGCGGCGGGCCTGCGCGACGCGGCCGAGGTGTGCGGCGATCCGCGGCTCGCGGAGCTGCCCGACCCGGTGCACGTGGAGCAGGTGATCCGCGCCGCCGCCCGCTCGCGGGAGGCCCTCCGCGCCGAGGTCCGGCCGCCCGCCCCGCCGCCGGAGGGGATCGTGCTGGTGCGACGCTCGTCCGGGATCCCGGCCCGCGCCCCCCGGGGCTGAGCCGGCGCGCACCGCCGCGCGCCGCTACAGCCGGCGGGGCCGCTGCCGGTTGTCGGCGATGCCCGGGTCGTCCGCGACGCGCGCGGAGCGCAGCTCCCGCACCAGCACGGTCCATGGGTCG
>DASSBX010000377.1:0-2432 GCA_035698305.1 Miltoncostaeaceae bacterium
CGAGCCACCAGGCGCCGAGCAGCGCGCCGCCGCCCATGGCGCCGAGCAGCAGGCCCAGGCCGGAGGCGCCCGCGTCGAGGCGGTCGGCGACCACCGGGGCGAGCTCCTGGATGGGCGACGCCAGGGCCGTGAACAGCGCCATCCCCACCAGCAGGCGCCGGATCGCGCGGTCGCGCGCGGCGTGCCGCAGGGCCTCACGCATCCCGGCGGGCGCGCCGGAGCGGATGGCGGCGGGCCGGGGCGCCAGCCGCAGCAGCACCAGCACGAGCGCCAGGAACGAGACGGCGTTGACCGCGAAGCACACGGTGGCGCCGAACGCGGCGAGCACGCCGCCGCCGATCGCCGGCCCGGCGAGGCGGGCGACGTTGATGCCGGCGGCGTTCATGCTCACCGCCTGCGACAGCCGCGCCCGCGGCACCAGCGCCGGGATGAGCGCCAGCATCGCCGGCAGGCCCAGGGCGAACCCGGTGCCGACGAGGAACGTGAACAGGTAGATCGCCCACACGTGGGTCCCGCCCGCCCACGTGATCGCCGCCAGCGCGGCGGCCGCCACGGCCTGCAGCAGGAACGTCCAGATCCCGACGGCCCGGCGGTCGAAGCGGTCGGCCAGCCCGCCGGCGTACGCCGACAGGGCGATCGCGGGGGCGCGGGTCACCAGGGCGAGCGCCCCCACGGCGGCGGGGCTGTCGGTGGCCTGCAGGATGAGCCATCCGCTCGCGACCACCTGGAGCCACGAGCCGCCGTTGGAGACCAGGCTCGCGAGCCACACGTCCCGGAAGTCGCGGTGGCGCAGGATCTCCGGGACGGGGCTCACCCCGCCAGTATCGCCGGGCCCGGCGAGGGGTCGCGCCCGGCGCGCGCCGGTCGAGCCGGGCGCGCGCGCTCACTGCGTCGGGGCGTACCGGCCGAGGCTCCCGGCGCGGTTCATCGCGTCGCTGCGCAGGATCAGCGCGCGCAGCCAGTCGGGCACGTCCGCGCACGGGCCGCCCGGCGCGTGGCGCGCGCCGTGGTGGCGGCGGTCCAGCCCGTCGCTGCGCGCCATCAACCCGACCATCCAGGGCGGGGCGGCCGGGCCGGCGGCGTCGGGGCCCAGCACGCACGTGACCGCGTCGACGCCATCGTGCAGGTCGCGCTCCAGCCGCCGGCGCTCCTCGTACCCGGCGCGCACGATCCGGGCGCGGCTCTCCTCGACCTCCTCCAGGCGCCCCGCGAGCTCGCCGCGCAGGCGGGGACCTCGACCGGGAGGGCCGCCGCGCGGAGGACGTCGGCGAGGAGGCCCGGCCGGTCGCCGAGTCGCGGGTCGTGCACCAGGAGCCCCAGCGGCGCCTCGCCGCGTCCGACGGCGGTCACGGCCGCGCCCGGCCCGGCGCAGGCGGCGCGGCCGGGCTCCCGTCGAGGGTGGCGTACGCGCCCGGCCCGGGGAGCCAGACCAGGAGCCGCAGCCCCGGGTCGCCGAGCGCCTCGCGCAGCACGCCCTCGATCCCCTCCGGCGCCTCCTCGCCGTCGTGGAGGCGGTCGGCGAACGCCTCGACCCGGGCCACCGCGCGCCAGCGGTCGCCGTCGAAGCGCCGGTCCACCAGGCGCTGGAGGCGGCGCCGGAGGGGGTCGAACGCCAGCGCCGCGGCCACGGCGGCCGCGGCGGCGCCGGCGGCGGAGCCGCCGCCGAGGGGTTCGGCGACGAGCAGCGCGAGCGCCGCCGCGCCGGCGGCGAGGACCAGCGTCAGCGCGATCCACGCGATCGTGCGGCTGATGACGCGGTCGACGTCGTAGAGCCCGTGGCGCAGCATCGCGACCACCACGGCGGCGGTCAGGGCGAGGATCGCCGCGAAGAACGCGATCGCCGTGGCGGGTCCCGGATCGTCGTTGACCACCCCGTCGACGGTGCCCACGACGATGGCCACCGGCAGCAACGCCGCAGCGGCCGCGAGCCATTTCATCTGGGTCCGCTCGACGCCGCGCGAGCGGCGGAAGCGGACGATCGCCGCGGCCGCGGCGAGCACCAGCGCCAGCGTCAGGGCCGCGAGGGCCAGGGCCATCACGCCGCCGCCGGCCACCTCCGGCAGCGGCCGCTCGACGGAGGTGTAGGGCGGATCGAACGGGGCGCCGCGGAAAGACGCGGCCAGGAGCGCGGCGGCGGTCGACGCGACGGCGAGCCACACCGGCCAGCGCCACCGCGGCCCCGGGGGCCTGCCGTCCGGGAAGAGCAGCAGGAGCAGGGCGAGCACGCCGAAGACGGGGATCCAGTCCTCCTGGTAGAGGAGCACCGCCCAGCCGACGCCGGCGACGTCGCCGCGCACGGCCGCGCCGGCCCAGGCGTCGAACGCGAAGTCGGCCGTCAGGACCAGCCCGAGCGCCGCCACGACGGCGCCGACCGCGTTCCGCGGGTGGCCGCGCGCGATGAGGACCCCCGCGGCCAGCATCGGGACGCAGAG
>DASSBX010000378.1:0-6325 GCA_035698305.1 Miltoncostaeaceae bacterium
ATGGCGGTGATGGCGCGGCCGGTGGAGGGGATGAAGCCGGCGCCGCACGTGCGCGGCATCGAGGTGACCCCGTACCGCAACGAGTGGTCGGAGGCGTTCGGCAACGCCGAGCGGATGGCGCTGGAGGGGCTCTCCACCTTCCGGGAGATGGGCCAGCCGACGGGGTACGAGCAGGCCGAGGGCTTCGACGCGTTCGCCATCGCGCGCGACGAGCGCGACATGCTCGGCTTCGCCCAGGCGATGCTGCCCGAGGGGTGGATCAACTGGATGGGCGTCGTGCCCGACGCCCGCCGCAGGGGCATCGGGACGCTGCTGGTCGCGGACATCGCCAAGCAGGTGCGCGAGCGGCGCGGCACCCACCTGGCGGCCCTGGTCGAGGTGGACACGCCGGGGCAGGCGTTCCTGGCGTCCCTCGGGTTCCGGGAGCGGGGGCAGCGCCGCACGCTGATGATCCGCCGGGCGGGATGAGCGACTCCGGCATCCTCCGGTTCGACGCCGAGCGGGCGCGGGCGGTGGAGGCCATCTACCTGACGCCCGACGTGGTCGCGCAGCGCGAGGAGGTGCTGCGGGCGCTCGACCCGCGCACCGGCGAGCGGGTGCTCGACCTCGGCGTCGGACCCGGCCTGCTGGCCTCCGCCATCGCGGAGCGGGTGGGTGCCGGCGGCGCCGTGCACGGGATCGACGTCAGCCCCGACATGCTGGCGATCGCGGCGGGCCGCAGACCGGCGCCCGGGGCGGCGGTGCCGGAGCTGCGGGAGGCCTCGGTCACCGACCTCCCCTTCCCCGACGGCGCCTTCGACGCCGCCGTCTGCACCCAGGTCTACGAGTACGTGGCCGACATGCCGCTGGCGCTGCGGGAGGCGGCGCGGGTGCTGCGGGCCGGGGGGCGGCTGGTGGTGCTCGACACCGACTGGGACTCGATCGTGTGGCGCTCGTCCGACGACGCGCGGATGGCGCGGGTGCTCGCCGCCTGGGACGCCCACCTGGTGCACCGCGGCCTGCCGCGGCAGCTGCCGGAGTTGCTGCGCGGCGCAGGGCTCCACGTCGCCGCGGTCGCGGTCGTCCCGCTCCTGAACGTGGGATACGACCCGCAGACCTACAGCGCCGGCATGCGCGACCTGATCGCGGATTTCGTCACCGGCCAGGGGATCCCCTCCGCCGACGCCGCCGCCTGGCGGGAGGACCTGATGGGCCTCGGCGACCGCTCCTTCTTCAGCCTCAACCGCTACCTGTTCACGGCCGTCCGGGCCTGAGGGGGTGGATGCGCCAATTGGCGTGTCCCCCGACACGCCAATTGGCGCATGGCCGGATCAGCGGGCCTGGCCGGCGGCGGAGAAGGCGGCGGTGCGGCGGGTGACGGCGGCGCTGAGCGTCTTCATCCGCTGCTGGTTGCGCAGCAGGACCGCGTCGAGGTAGCGGGTCAGGACGTCCGTGACGGGAGGCGCGGCGGCGGCGAGGCGGGCGCGCTGGCGGTTCATCGCGGGGTCGGCGACGCGGTAGCGGCTCACGGCGTACATCCGCCGGTCGAAGCGGGTCAGCGCCTTCCGGGCCCGCGGCACCGCGGCGACCAGGGCCTCCAGCGTGTCCGCGCGGTTCAGGACGTTCCCGATCCGGGTGAGCGCCCGGCTCGCGGCGGTCATGTCCGCCATGTACGTCGCGCCGGGCACCACCGGCGGCTTCGGCGACGCCGAGGCCGGTCCCGCCAGGACCGCGAACGCGGCGAGCATCGCCACGATCGCCGCGCAGCACCACGTCCTCGCCCCCACCATCAGCCGCCACCCCCGTTCGCCCCCCGAGCACGGAGTGTAGGAGCCGACGTCCTGACCGAACGTCCAGGAAACGGCCGGACCCCCGCACCATGCGTCGATCCGGGACGGTCCGAAACGCCAGAATGCCGCAGGTTCACGGAACCGATCGGGCCCGCCGATCGGCGGTCAGGGGCCGCGGCGCGGCCCCGGCGTCACCCCTCGTCGAAGAGGGGCGTCGTCAGGTAGCGCTCGCCGGTGTCGCAGAGGAACGTGACGATCACCTTCCCCGCGCTCTCCGGCCTCCGCGCGACCTGGAGCGCCGCGTGCACGTTCGCGCCGGAGCTGATGCCGACGAGGATGCCCTCCTCACGGGCGAGGCGACGGGACATCGCGAAGGCGTCGTCGGAGTCGACCGTCAGCACCTCGTCGTAGGCGGCGGTGTCCAGCACCCCGGGGATGAACCCGGCGCCGATGCCCTGGATCTTGTGCGGGCCGGGCGTGCCGCCGGACAGGACCGGCGAGTCGCTGGGCTCCACGGCGATGGAGCGGAAGCCCGGCTTGCGCCCGCGCAGCGCCTCGGCCACGCCCGTGATCGAGCCGCCGGTCCCGACCCCCGCGACGAGGATGTCGATGGCGCCGTCGGTGTCGGTCCAGATCTCCTCGGCCGTGGTGCGCCGATGGGCGTCGGGGTTCGCGGGGTTCTGGAACTGCTGGGGGACGAAGGCGCCCTGCGTGGCCCCGGCGATCTCCTCGGCCTTCGCGATCGCCCCGCGCATGCCCTCGGCGCCCGGCGTCAGCACGAGCTCGGCCCCGTACGCCCGCAGCAGCGTGCGGCGCTCGACGCTCATCGTCTCGGGCATCGTGAGGATGCAGCGGTAGCCCTTCGCCGCCGCCACGAACGCCAGCGCGATCCCCGTGTTGCCCGACGTGGGCTCCACGATGACGCTCCGCCCCGGCACGAGCTGGCCGTCCGCCTCGGCGGCCTCGATCATCGCCAGGCCGATCCGGTCCTTGACGGACCCCGCCGGGTTGAACGACTCGAGCTTGCCCAGGACCTCGGCGCCGGCGCCCTCCGCGATCCTGCCGAGCCGCACGAGCGGCGTCCGGCCGATCAGCTCGGTGATGGAGTCCGCGATCGGCACGGCGGGACCTTACCAACCCGCGGGACAGCTGGCCCTAGCGGGACGCGCCGACCTCCGCCAGCGCCGCGAGCGACGCCTGCGGCCGGGCGCCCAGGTGGGAGATGACCTCCGCCGCCGCGAGCGACCCGAGGGCCGCGCACTCGGCGAGCGGCCGCCCGGTGGTCAGGCCGTGGAGGAAGCCCGCGGCGTACAGGTCGCCGGCGCCGGTGGTGTCGACGAGATGCTCGACCGTCGCGGCGGCGACCTCGACGGTGTCGTCGGCGGTCACGACCATCGACCCGTGCTCGGAGCGGGTGATCACCACGATCTCCGAGCGCCCCCGCACCGCGGAGACCGCGTGGGCGAGGTCGCGCGTCCCGGTGAGTGCGAGGATCTCCTCCTCGTTGGCGAACAGGACGTCGACGTCGTTCTCGACGAGCGACCGGAACTCGTCGAGGTGGCGCTCGACGCAGAACGAGTCGGACAGGGTCAGCGACACGCGGCGCCCGGCGCCGTGTGCGGCCGCCATCGCGACGCGGAACGCCTCCTTGGCCCGCGGCTTGTCCCAGAGGTAGCCCTCCAGGTAGGTGACCGAGCAGCGCGCCACCAGGTCGGTGTCGACGTCCTCCGGCCCGAGCTCGGTGGCGGCGCCGAGGTACGTGGACATGGTGCGGTGGGCGTCCGGCGTCACCAGGATCAGGCTCAGCGCGGTTGGCGGGCCGTCGGTGGCGACGGGGGTGTCGAAGTGGACGCCGACGGCGCGGATGTCGTGGGCGAACACCTCGCCCACCTGGTCGTCGCAGATCTTGCCGATGTAGGCGGCCCGGCCGCCGAACGACGCGATCCCGGCCATCGAGTTCGCCGCGGCGCCGCCCGAGACCTCGACCGCCGAGCCCATCCGGCGGTAGAGCGCCTTCGACTGCTCGACCTCGATGAGGTTCATCGACCCCTTCACGAGGCCCTCGCCCTCGAGGAAGGCGTCGTCGCAGTGCGCGAGCACGTCGACGATCGCGTTCCCGATGCCCAGCACGTCGAGGTCGGCGCCCTCGCTCATCCGCAGCTCCCAGGTTCGGTGGACCGCGGGATCGTAGCGGCCTCCGTCACGAGGACGTGAACAATTCACGGGGTTCTCCACAGGCTGTGCAAACCATCCTCACGCGCTCAGCCGGCGCAGCGCGCCCGCCAGGACCGCCGCCCCCTGGGCGATCTCGCGGGGCGAGGTGTACTCGTCGGGCCGGTGGCTCACCCCGTCCCGGGACGGGACGAACACCATCGCCGCCGGGCAGATGCGCGCCATGAAGACGCAGTCGTGGTACGCGCGGCTGATCATTCGCACCCGCGGGAGACCCTCCTCCTCGCACGCCGCCTCGATCGCCTGGAGCACCGCCGGGTCGGAGGTCATCGGGTCGTCGGCGTTGAGGATCGCCTCCTCGTGACCCACCCCGTGGCGCGCCGCGGCCTCGCGGGCGGCGGCCCGCACCCGCTCCAGCACCGCGTCGCGGCGGGCGAGGTCGGTGTCGCGGACGTCGATGTCCATCCGCACCCGGCGCGGGATGCTGTTCACGGCGCCGGGTTCCACGGTGAGGAGGCCGACGGTGCCGACGGTGTCCTCCGCCCCGCTCCCGCGGGCCTCCCGGTCGACGGCCAGCACGACCTCCGAGGCGGCGACGAGCGGGTCGTGGCGCAGCGGCATCAGCACCGCGCCCGCGTGGCCGCCGGCGCCGGAGAGCTCGACCCGGAGGGTGGCGGGGGCGGCGATGGCCGTGACCACGCCGATCGGCGTGCCCGACGCCTCCAGCTCGGGGCCCTGCTCGATGTGCAGCTCGAGGAACGCGGCGTAGTGACCGGGCTCCAGCGCCGCGGCCAGGACGTCGCCGGTGACCCCCGCGGCGGCGCGGGCCTCGTCGAGGATGCCGCCGTCGGCGTCGCGGAGGGCGTCGAGCCGCTCCCGCGTCACCACCCCCGCCAGCACGCGGCTGCCGAGGCACCCCAGGGAGTAGCGGGTGGGCTCCTCGGCCGTGAACATGATCAGCTCGACCGCCCGGCGGGGCGCGTGGCCGGCCGCCCGGAGCGCCCGGATCGCCTCGAGCCCGCCGAGCACGCCGATGACCCCGTCGAAGCGCCCCGCGTCGGGGATCGCGTCGCAGTGGGAGCCGGTGGCGACCGCGGGCAGCCCGGGGTCGGACCCCTCCCACCGGGCGACGATGTTGCCGATCGCGTCCACCCGCACCGCCAGCCCCGCCGCCTCCATCCGCTCCGTCAGCCAGCGCCGGGCGCGCAGGTCCTGCTCGGTGAAGAGGATCCGCGTGACCGACGGGTACGGGGTGTCGGAGAAGCGCGCGAGCTCCTCGATCTCCGCCTCCAGCCGCGACGCGTCAATTGGCGCATTCCGGTAGGCGTCAATTGGCGCGCTCACGACAGCGGGTCCCGGTTCCAGTCCTTGTAGAGCAGGTAGGTCGAGGGGGCGGTGCCGTACGCGCAGGCCCACTGGGGCAGGAAGGGGCCCATCCAGACCGCGTCGCCGGCCCGGATCGGGTACCAGGCGTCGCCGAGCCGGTAGACGAAGGCCCCCTCCAGCACCAGCAGGCCGTGCTCCATCACGTGGGTCTCCGTGAACGGCAGCGCCCCCCCGGGGTCGAAGGTCATGAGGTTCACCGCCATGTCGAGCTCGGGCGCCTCGGGGATCAGCGCGGTGACGCGCAGCGCGGGGTCGCCGAGCAGCGGCTGGGGCTCCACGGCGGCGCCGTCCGTGACGACCAGGCGGCCCCGGGGGGCGCCGGGCGCCGCGACGTGGGGCTTGTCGAACACCACGATCCGGGCGGGCGTGTCGGCGCGCAGGCCGTGGACGGCGTCGGGCGGGACGTACGCCAGCGACCCCGGGATCAGGCGGTGGTCGAGGCCCTCCGCGGAGAGGGTCAAGCCGCCCTCGAGGCAGTAGACGGCCCGGCCGGCGCCGGCGCGCGGAGGGCCGGCGGCGCCGCCCGCCTCGAGCCGCGCCAGGGCCATGCTGAAGCGCGCCCCCATGGGCGGGCCGATCAGCGTCACGTGCTCCGCCCCCGTCCATCCGGGGACCGGCCCCGGCACGTGGGTCTCCGGCGCGATCAGCGCGTGGTCGGGCCGCACGGTGGTGCGGGCGTCGGGCGGGCTGGTCACGCCACCGCCGCCCGCGCGCGGGTGACCAGGCGGCCCCGGGGCGCCTCGGCGGCGCCTGGCCCGTGGACCGTCACGCCCCGCAGGATCGTCCGCTCGACCCTGGCCGTCAGGCTCATGCCGAGGTACGGGGACACCCGGTGCCGGTACCGGAGGTCGCCCTCCAGGAGGGTCCACGGCCGCCCCGGGCGGACCAGGCTCAGGTCGGCGTCGAGCCCCGGCCGCAGGCCGCCCTTGCGCTCCAGGCCCAGGCGGCGGGCGGGCGCCGCGGCCATCGCCTCGGCCACCCGCGCGGCGTCCCCCCCC
>DASSBX010000379.1:0-9587 GCA_035698305.1 Miltoncostaeaceae bacterium
CGTACTGCTGCCAGTAGCCCGGGTGGAAGCCGCGCGAGACCGTGGTGTAGAGCCGGCCCTGCGACAGGTTGTCGATGACCGAGAACTGCTCGGCGCCCTTCATCGGGTGGAAGAGGGTGGCGAGCCAGGTGTACGACCCGATCGCGACCTTGTCGGTCTCGCGCGCCAGGATCGTCAGGATCTGCTCGGGCCCCGGGAAGTAGCACTCGGTGCGCCCGTGCCGGTCGGGGATCTGGATCGAGTGGAACCCGTACTTCTCGGCGAGGATGCCCTCCTCGATCATCGCCTCCATCGTGTCGTGCGCGTCCTGCGGGCTCGGCATCGGCTGGTCGTAGCCGCCCTTGTGGAGGTCGATCAGGTATCCGACTCGCATGCTTTTCCCTGGCCTCCTCCGCCCCCGGCGTACGCCGGCCCGCGGGCCTCGACTTCGGATGAGCGGCCGGCGTCCGGCCCCTCGGAGGGGCCCGTCGGCGGCGCCTTTTTCTACCAAACGTTTGGCAGCTTGTCACGTTTGGCGCGAACGGCTCCGCCGATTGACGACCCGTCGCCGCAGGCCGTACCGTTCGACCGAACGCCCGGTAGAAATCTTCGTCCAGCGACCGCCCCGTGCCTCTCGTCGCACTGCTCCGCCATGGTGAGGAAGACGGCACGGCCGGAGGCCGGGCGCCGATCGAGAGCCGCAGCCGCCGGGGCCTCTCGGCCGCGGGTCGCGCGCAGGCCGAGGCCGCGCGCGACTTCGTCGCGTCGCTCGACGCGGCGAGGGTCGCGTGCAGCGACCGGCCCCGCGCGATCGAGACGGCGACGATCGTCGCCGCCGGGCGGCCGGTCGACGTGGTGCCGGGGCTCAACAGCATGGACCTGGGCGAGTGGGAGGGGCGGCCCGCCTCGGAGCTGCCGGAGCTGGGCCGGGTGCTGGGCGACCCGGCGCTGCGCCCACCGGGGGGCGAGTCGCTCGCCGAG
The DNA here is from genome assembly GCA_035698305.1 of Miltoncostaeaceae bacterium. Lineage (GTDB taxonomy): Bacteria > Actinomycetota > Thermoleophilia > Miltoncostaeales > Miltoncostaeaceae > Miltoncostaea. The sequence goes on from DASSBX010000379.1 coordinate 961, forward strand.
CTGCTCACCCGCTTCGCGGCCGCCCTGGAGGGCGCGCTGCCGGCCGAGGGCGACGCCATCGTGGTGGCGCACCGCATGACCAACGCGGTGCTGCTCGCGAACCTGCTGGGCCTGCCCGCGGAGGACGCCCACCTGGTCCAGCAGGACCCGGGGGGCGTCACGATCCTCGCCCGCGAGGGGCCGCGCCTCCGGGTCCAGATGCTGAACGTCAGCCCGCTCGACCCCCTGCGCACCCGGGCGGTCACGAGCCGTGGCTGACCCCCCGCCCCCGCTGGTCCCGCACGTCGAGCGCCGCCTCTACCTGGTGCGCCACGCCGAGACCGACGCGCTCACCGCCGACGGCTTCATGCACTGCGCCGACCCCATCCCCCTGACCCCGCGGGGCGTCGGCCAGGCCAAGGCGCTCGGGCGGCTGTTCGCCGACGTCCCGGCGACCCGGGTCCACGCGAGCCCGATGGACCGGACGGCCCACACGGCCCGCATCCTCGCGGGCGCGCGCCGCCCCGTCGCCGTCGACCCCCGCCTGCGGGAGATCTCGCTGGGCGACCTCGACGGAGCGCACACGAGCGAAGTCTTCGCGGCGGCTCCGCGCTGGCTGGCCGACCCCGACGCCGCCCTGCCGGGGGGCGAGTCGCTGAACGCGGTCGTCGCCCGCGCGGGCGCCGCGCTCACGGACATCCTGGAGGCGAGCGACGACCACCACGTGGTGGTCGTGGCGCACGGCGGCGTCAACCGCGGCCTGATCGCCCACCTGCTCGGCATGCGCATGGACCGCGCGTACCGGATCCGCCAGGACTGGGCCTGCGTCAACGTGCTCGACCGCAGCGAGGGGCGCTGGTGGATCGGCGTCCTGAACTGGACGCCCGCCGGCGTCGACGAGCTGGCCATGGCCCGCGGGGCCCTGATCGGCGGCGCCGCGATGCGCCGGCTGGGCCGGTGACCGGGAGGGCGCCGCTCACGGCGGCGGACGAGCGCTTCGCGCACCAGCTCGTGGCGCCGGCGGCGGTCACGGTCCACGAGCACCCGGCGTGGGCCGAGCGCAGCTACCACCTGCTCATGGTGGACGACCACACCATCCTGAACATCGGGCGCGCGGTGTACCCCCGCGGCGGACGGCGCACCGGCTTCGCCGGCGTCGTCCGCGGCGGGACGCTGCACGCGCACCGCGCGCGGGAGCCCATGGCCCCGGGGGACGATCCGGACCGCCCCGACGTGGGGCCCGTGCGCATCGAGGTGCTCGAGCCCCTGCGCCGGGTGCGGCTGGCGCTCGACGACCCGGGGAGCCGGGTGGCCTTCGACCTCGTCTACGAGGCGCGCTTCGCCCCGGTCCCCACCGCCCGCAACCGGATCGAGCTGAAGGGCGAGGTGGTCACCGACTACATGAACTTCTTCCAGTCGGGGCGGTTCAGCGGGGTGCTGTCGGTCGACGGCCACGACGTCGCCGTGCGCGACCGCGCCGGCTTCCGCGACCGCGGATGGGGCCTGCGCAAGCACGAGGGGGCCCCGCGTCGCGGGTTCGTCCTCTTCGCCGGGGTGGAGCTGCCGGACGCCGCCCTCTATGCCCTGCTCTACGAGACGGCGAGCGGCAGGCGCATGTTCACCAACGGCTGGCTGATGGACGAGGGCGGGGTCGCCGACACCGTCGTCGAGGCCGCCCACGACCTCGAGTGGGACGGGACGCTGCTGCGGGCCGGGCGGCTCGATCTGACGTTCGCCTCGGGCGACCGGCGCACCCTCACCCTGGACGTGCGCACCCGCATGTACCTCAGCGCGGTGGGCTACACCGCCGACCCCGCCGGCGCGGAGCCGGGCCGCGACGTGCACGACGTGACCGACCCCGCGGCCCGCGCGCGCCTGGACGGCCAGATCGACAACGGCTGCCGCTTCGCCCTCGACGGGGTCGAGGGCCACGGCTACGCCGAGACCGGCCTCGGCGTCCACGCGCGCTACCGGCCGGACGACGCCCCGGAGGGCGCGGGGGCGGCCTAGATGATCGTGTGGTCGTCCACCAGGTAGAACTCGAAGTGGCGGGCCATCTTGGCGGCGTCCTCGCCCGCCGCGGCCATCTCGGGACTGGCGAGGGCCTTCTCGAAGTCCTCCTGCGTGTCCCAGACGCAGACCGCGAAGCCGTCGGCCTCCTTGTCGCCCTCGATCTCCATCGCGGCGGTCACCGGGTGGATGGTGTAGCTGAGGATGTGGGGCAGGTTGCGCGCGATGGGGGCGTGGACCTCGGTCCAGTGCCGCGCGAACTCCTCCCGGGTCAGCTCGGGCCTGCGGTACACGACGTAGATCGCCTTGACCATGGTGGGCTCCTCTCCTCGCTAGCCGCCGGCGAGCTCGCGCTTGCGCATGTCGGTGGGGTCGATGCGCCGGATGATCTCGACCTCCTCCCGCGTGGGCTCGGGCGTGGTCGGGACGTCGCCGTCCACCTGCACCTCGAAGCCGGTGGCCGCCCGCACGTCGTCGACGGTCACGCCGGGGTGGACGCTGCGCAGCCGCATCCGGCGGGTCTCGGGCGGGAAGTCCATCACGCAGAGGTTCGTCACCACCAGGCGGGGACCCCCCTCGAGGCCCAGCCGCTCACGGTGCCCGGGGCCGTCGCCCCACCCCATCCCGGAGCGGAAGTCGAGCGTCTCCACGAACACCCGCGGGGTGTGGGTGGTCGACCACAGGTACACGCGCGGCACCTGGCACGACAGGTCGGCCATGCCGCCCCCGCCCGGCAGGCGCACCTTGGGCGTGGCGTAGGGGCCGATGACGGTGTTGTTCACGTTGCCGTGCGCGTCGATCTGGGCGCCCCGGAAGCAGAAGCTGTTGAGGCGGCCGTTCTGGGCGTACCACCAGAAGTCGAACGCCGAGCTGTGGAGCATCGACGCCCCGTCCCACAGGGCGTCCGACAGCGTGGACTCGGGGATGCGGGGCGGCGAGGGGTCGACGGCGATCGAGCTCGCCACCCACACGAGGTCCGGCGCGTGGGTCTCGCGGGCGAGCATGAAGGCGCAGACCGGCATGAAGCTGGCGGCGCCGTTGAACGCGCGCGTGTCGTTGGGCATCTCCCGCGCGAGCGCGGCGACCATCAGCTCGTCGATCCCGTAGTCCCCGCTCACGCCGTCCCCCCGGCCGACCGGATCCGCAGCAGCGTCGCGGCGCCCCCGTTCGCGTCGACCAGCGCCGGCCCGTCCTCGGGGTCCATGACCCGGTCGCGCCAGAAGGGCGCGAACGTCTCCGGGTCGCGGCACGCCGCGAGGTACTCGGTGACGAACGCGCCGTCGTAGCCGTGCCAGGGGAACAGCGACGTGGGGTAGGCGCCGAGCGGGGCCTCCACGACGGCATCCACCGTGAACCCGGGGTAGGTCGTCCGCTCGGGGGCCGCGCGGAACGTGCGCTCGGGGACGACCCGCTCGGTGGTCGCCACGACGGTGTCCGCCGCCTTCACGAGCTCGGAGTCCATCCACACGAGCTTCGGCAGCACCCGGCAGTTGCCGTTCACGTCGGCCTCGTGGACGTGGACCACGGCGACGTCGGGGCGGATCGGCCCGCACGCCAGGTAGGTCCCGCGCGGGTGCTCCACGACCTCGGTGCGCTCGGGGTGGAGGCCCGGCATGTCCGTGCCGAGACCCGCCTTGGTGGGCATGAACGGCAGGCGCGCGGCGGCCGCCTGCAGCCCGCAGATGATCGTGTGCTCGCTCCACTCCTCCACGTCGATCTCGCCGCGCTCGGCGGCGCGGCGGAAGTGGGGCGCCAGGCCGAAGCCCTCCATGCTGACCAGGCCGATGATCGCCCTGCGCACGCAGCCGCCGGCCACCAGCCAGTCGACCGATGGCCCCGCGACGATCGCGACGACGGTCAGGTCCTTCGCCCCCCGGCGGGCGAGCGCGCGGCAGAACTCCATCGGCGCGCCGTTCATCAGCAGGCCGCCGATCGCGACGGTCGAGCCGTCGACGACCCGGCCGGCGGCCTCGTCCATCGTCTCGAGCTTGCTCATCGCCGGAGACCATATTCTACCGGCCGGTTGGTAGGCAACGTGGGTATGCTCCCTGCGATCCGTGGGAGCGCACGAGACCGGAGGGGGACATGGCGAAGGTCGATGTCGCGGTGATCGGGGCGGGCGCCGCGGGCCTCACGGCGGGCGCGCTGCTCGCGTCCGAGGGCAAGCGGGTCTGCGTGTTCGAGGCGAGCCCCTGGCTCGGCGGGCGGGGCATGGCCGTGCCCGACGAGGGGTTCCGCCTCAACGTCGGCGCCCACCTGCTCGAGGACTCCGGCTCCGGCATCACCAAGGTGTTCGAGCACGTCGGCAAGGAGCTCGTCCACGGCGCCGTCTCGGACGAGATGCCCGTGTGGAAGGACGACCGCTGGATCTCGATCCGCGACTTCTACTCCGGGACCAAGTCGGAGCTGAAGAAGGTCATCGGGGCGCTGCTCGAGACCCCCTTCGAGGAGCTCGACAAGTGGGACGACCGCCCGCTGCGCGACTGGATGCTGCAGCACACCTCCGACGAGGGGGTCATCGCCCTCTGGGAGTACCTGGCGCTGCTCGAGTGCCTCACCGACGAGTGGTGGGACCACTCGGCCTCGGACAACCTCTACGTGCGCAAGATGCACTACGCCGAGAAGCGCATGGCGGGCTACTCGTTCTGGCCCGAGAAGGGCTGGGACGGCCTGTTCCAGGACCTCGCCGACGCGATCACCGCGAAGGGGGGCGAGGTGCGCACCGGGACCCCCGTGGAGCGCGTGGTGATCGAGGACGGACGCGTGGTGGGGGTCGCCGTCGCGCGCCAGCCGCGGATCATCCCCAACGAGATCTTCGAGGACGAGGTGATCGAGGCCGAGTGCGTGATCTCGACGCTCCCCGTCTGGAACGTCCTGAGGGTGGTCCCCGAGCAGCACCTGCCCGACTGGTACGCGGCGCAGATCCGGTTCCTGGCGCGCGACGAGCTGCGCGTGACCTGGGCCGGGCTCTACATCGCGACCGACGAGCCGGTGTTCGCGCTCTCCGAGCGCGAGCTCTCGACGTGGTTCCACGCGCCGCTCACCGGCGCCCCCGGGTTCTTCTTCAACATGACCGCGATGGACCCGACGGTGTCGCCGCCCGGCACGCACCTGCACGTCGCCGGCAGCGTCTTCCCCGGCTCCAAGGGGCGCGACCAGGTCTACATGGAGCACCACTTCGAGGCGTTCGAGAAGGAGCTCGGGATGATGTACCCGGGCCTCCAGCGCTCGACCTGGCGGCGCCGCCACCTGGTCTTCGACCCTGCGTTCGGCGTCATTCAGAAGCCGGGCCTCGTGGGGATCTACCGCCCGCACTGGAGGGCGCCCAACGTCGAGGGCCTGCTGTTCGCGAGCGAGACGTTCCGCAGCCGCGGGATCGGCGTCGACCGGGCCGCGCGGGCCGCCCTGACGGCGGTCGAGGAGTACCTCGGGCGGCGGATCGGCGGCTTCGAGGAGACCTGGCGATATTGAGCGGGGGACGATCATGATCACCGAGCTCGACGACTACCTCACCCACCAGACGTTCGAGACGCACGACCGGGTCTTCATGGACGACCCCCGGTGGACCGAGCGGTTCATCTTCGACGTCCACGACCCGGCGGGCGAGGTCCTCATGTGGTGCGGCCTCGGGATCTATCCGAACACCCGCTACATGGACGGGTTCGCGATCGCGTGGCACGACGGCGTCCAGCACAACGTGCGGTGCGGGCGCGAGCGGCACGAGGACATCTGGCGCCTCCACGCCGGGCCGTTGCGCTTCGACGTGGTCGAGCCGCTGCGCACGTGGCGGCTGGCCCTCGACGACGCCGGCTACGGGCTCGCGTTCGACATCACGTTCACGCGCATCACGCAGCCCTTCCAGATGCCCACGCAGATCATCGAGCGCGACGGCGCGATCTTCGTGGGCTACAGCCACTTCGTGCAGGCGGGGCGCTATGAGGGGTGGGTCGAGGCGGGGGGCCGCCGGTTCGACTGCACCGGCTGGACCGGGGAGCGCGACCGCTCGTGGGGGGTGCGCCCGGCATCGGCCCGGGTCCGACGCGGGTTCCACACCTGGCTGCCGATCCAGTTCGAGGACCTCTCGATCTGGGTGTTCGCCCACGAGGACCGCCACGGGGTGCAGGACTACCTCTGCGGCTGCCTGCGGCCCGTCGCCGGCCCCGGCGAGGAGCCCGGCGCGCCCGTGCCGGTGACCGCCTTCCGCCACGACCTCGACTTCGACCTGATCGGCCCGCACCGGGTGCTGGCCGGCGGGACGGTGTGGATCGACGCGGCCGACGGGCGGTCCCTCGAGATCGCGGTGGAGCCGCTCGGCCCGGTGATGTCGATCTACGGCGGCGGCTACGGGGGCGAGCACGCCCAGGGCACCCCGAAGGGGCCGCTCTACGTCGGCGGCGAGACGTGGGACCTGCGTCCCGAGGGGGCGCTCGCGACGGTGGCGCCCCACTCGATCCTGGAGCGCTCGTGCACGTTCCGCACCGCCGACCGCGTGGGGCATGGCAACTACGAGCACTGCGTCGGGGAGTACGAGCCGAAGGGCTACCCGCCCGTCGACTGACCGCGTCAGCCGAGCAGCTCCCGCACCTCGCGCAGCACCCCGAACGAGTACCCGGCCAGCGACGGGTCGGCGAACGCCGTGATGTTCCACAGCACGACGTCCCGCAGGCCCGCCTGCCGGAGCGCCCGGACCTGATCGGCGATCTGGCGGGCGTCGCCGTGGAGCGTCGCGCGCCGCACGATCTCCGGCGGGATGTGGTCGACCAGCTCGAGCGCCTGCTCGCGGGTGACGGTGGTCGGCAGGTAGTCGTCGTAGCCGGCGCCCCCCGCGAAGGGCGGCGACACGCCGAGCTGCGCGTAGACCTCGTCGGGCAGCGACACGGCGGGGAACAGCAGCCGCACCAGGGGCTCGGCGCACATGCGCGCGAGCGCCTCCTCGTCCGGCGCGGCCAGCACGTAGGCCAGCATCGAGGGCGTGACGGCGTCGGGATCACGCCCCGCGGCCTCGGCGCTCTGGCGCACCACGGCCAGCTTCTCGGCGTACTCCTCGGGCGGCATCTGCGTGGGGAGCCACCCGTCGCCCTGGCGCCCGGTCAGCGCCAGCATCTTGGGCCCGTGGGCCGCGATCCAGACCTGGGGGTCGCGTCCCTCGTACGGCCGCAGGCCCAGGACGGCCCGCTCGAGCCGGAAGAAGCGGCCCTCGAAGTCGACCGGGGTGTCGGTGGACCACAGCAGCCGCATCACGTCGATCGCCTCGGCGAGGCGCGAGTAGGGGCGCGACCACTCCATCCCGTACGGGGTGATGTTCATCCGCTCGCCCGAGCCGAGCCCCAGGATCGCGCGGCCCCCGGCCAGGTGGTCGATGGTCAGGGCCGTCTGGGCCAGCATGGCCGGATGCCGCCGGATGGTGTCGGTGACGCACACGCCCACCCGGATGCGCTCGGTGCTCGCGGCGGCCGCAGCCATCATCGACAGCGGCTCGAAGTAGACGTGGGGGGACGACTGGAACGCGGCGAGCGGCGTGAGGTCCTCGCTCCACGCCGAGTCGGGGTGCCACCCCATGAGGTGGCACGGCCACCAGACGGCGTCGAAGCCGTCGGCCTCGGCCCGGCGGGCCAGGTCGATGGCCCGGGACGCGGGGGGCATGATCTGCCCCGGCGCCCCCAGCGTGACCCTCATCTGGCCGCCCGATCGGCCTCGCCGTCGTGCACCCCGTGGCGATCGAAGCCCTCCGCCGCCAGCTTGTACTTCTCGATCCGCTCGCTGGGCGTCTTCGGGAACGACTCCCGGAGCTCGAGGTAGCGGGGGACCATGAAGCGGGGCAGGTTGTCGGCGAGCCAGCGCAGCAGCTCCACCAGCTCCACGTCGCCCTGGCACACCACGTCCAGCTTGATGTCGTCCTCGCCGAACTCGCCGGCGACGGCGAAGGCGGCCGCCTCGAGCACCTGCGGGTGGCGCAGGGCGACCAGCTCCAGCTCGAGCGCGCTGACGTTCTCGCCGCGGCGGCGCATGCGCTCCTGCATCCGGCCCTTGTAGTGCAGGCAGCCGTCCTCGTCGTACGTGGCGAGGTCGCCGGTGTGGAACATGAAGTTGCGGAAGGCGGCGTTGGTCGCCTCCGGGTCCTTGTAGTAGCCCTTGGCCATCGCGTTCGGGATGAGCGGGCGGAACACGAGCTGGCCGGGCTCCCCGGGACCGACCAGGACGTCGTTCTCGTCGACGACCCCGTAGTCCATCCACGTGACGGGGTGGCCGATCGTGTCGGGCGGCCCGGGCAGCATCTCCGTGCGCATCGGCATGGGGTAGATCTCGGTCATGCCGTAGCCCTGCCACAGCAGCTTCACCCGGAAGCGCTCCTCGAACTCGGCCTTCCCGGGCGGCGGGGGCACGCAGAACATCGTGCTCATGCGGTGCTCCGGCGCCTCGGGCACCTGCTTCAGGATGATCGCCGCCATCGGCCCCAGCAGGATGGAGAACGTGGCCCCGTCCCGGGCCGCCTGCTCCCAGTACGCCCGGGCCGAGAAGCGCGTCTTCAGGTGCGCGGTGCACCCGGCGTGGAGCGCCGAGTTGGCGATGATGTGCAGGGCCGCCACGTGGAAGAGGGGCAGCGGGGTGGTGAGCACGTCGTCCCGGGTGCGGCCGAG
>DASSBX010000380.1:0-4110 GCA_035698305.1 Miltoncostaeaceae bacterium
CCGCGTTCGCGACCCGGCCGGGGTCGTCGCTGCGCGAGACGCCGAACGCGATCGCCACGGCGAGCGCGACGAGCGTGACCGCGACGCCCAGGATCGTGCCGATGCGGCGGCGGCGCGCGCCCGTGACGCGCTCGGCCGCCGCACCGGGGTCATCGGTCGCCGGCATGTGGTGATCTTGACACCGCCGCCCTGTGTCACCCTTGCGGGGTGCGCGCGCTCCGCCTGCTCGCCCCGCTCCGGACGCCGTCGGGCTTCGCGGTCCTGACGCTGGTGACGCTCGCCCTGATGTGGGTGATCGTGCCGAGCGGCGCCGTCGTGCGGCTCACCGACTCCGGGCTGGGCTGCCCCGACTGGCCGACGTGCGAGGGCACGATCACCTCCGTCACCACCGGGCACGCGGTGATCGAGTACACCAACCGGATCCTCTCCGGGATCGTCGGCGTGGCGGCGGTGCTCACGTTCGTGATCGGCTGGTGGGCGCCCGGCGCGCCGAAGGGCGTGCGCCGACTGTCGCTCGGCCTCGCGGTGACGGCGGCCGCGCAGATCCCGCTCGGCGCGATCACCGTGGCCTCCGGCCTGCACCCGATGGCGGTCGGCTCCCACTTCCTGCTGTCGATGGTCGCCCTCGCCCTGGCGGTGGTGCTGGCGCTCTCGGCGCGCGACTGGCGCGACGGCCGCGAGCGGCGCTGGGACCCCCGGCGCGGCGTGCTCGCCGGCGGCGTCGCCCTGGCGGCGGCGGTGGTGCTGGTGACCGGCGTGGTCGTGAGCGCCGCCGGGCCGCATTCGGGCGACGACGACGTGCTGCGCCGCTGGGGCGACCTGGCGCTCGCCGCCCGCGTCCACGTCCGCGCCGCGATGGTGTTCACCGCCCTGGCGGTGGTGCTCGTGGCGTGGGTCATCCGGGAGGGCGGCATCGACCGGATCACCTCGCGCCTCATGTGGGTCGCCCTGCCGCTGGTGGCGGTGCAGATCGCGATCGGCGAGTACCAGTACCGCAACGGCCTGCCGTGGCAGGCGGTCGTGATGCACGTGACCGTCGCCGGCCTGGTGTGGGCGGTGATCGCCGGCGCGGCCTACGGCGTGGCGCGTCCGGCGGGGGCGGCCTACGGCCGGCGGGAGGCCACCCGCTGGCAGGACACGCAGCGGACGGCGTCGGGCAGCGCCTTGAGCCGCCCCTCCGAGATCTCCTCTCCGCAGTCCACGCAGACCCCGTAGGTCCCGGCGTCGATCGCCGCGAGGGCCGCCTTCAGGCGCTCCTCCCGCTCCTTCCAGCGCAGCCGGTCGCGCAGCTCCCGCTCGCGCTGGTCGGCGTCGGTCGCGGCCTCGGCGGGATGATGGTGGCCGTCGCTGGCACCCTCCGACTCGGCCAGGTCGCGGTGCGCCAGGGCGGCGGTCACCTCCGCCCGCAGCCGCTCGAGGCGCTCGAGGCGCTCCTGCTGGCCTCGGGATCCGTTCGCGTCTGGCGGCATCCGGCGATCGTAGCGGGCGCGGCGGCCGCGTTCATGCACCCCCCGCGGTAGCCTCCCGGGGATGGCCCTGGACCGGCTCGACCTCTCCCAGCCCGCGCTCGCCGCCTACCTCGACGAGGCGGTGGCCGTCCCCCACGAGATCGCCGCCCGCTACCGCGAGATGGCCGGCCACGAGCGGGCCGAGATGATGACCCACCCGGAGCTCGGGGCGCTCCTGGAGACGCTCGTCCACGCCACCGGCGGCCGCTCGGTGCTGGAGGTCGGCACGTTCGTCGGGATCTCCGGCGCCTGGATGGCGCGGGGGCTGGATCCGGCCGGGCACATCGACACGCTGGAGATCGACGAGGGCCACGCCGACATGGCCGAGGGCTGGTTCGCCGAGCGCGGCCTGCACGACCGCATCACGGTGCACCGCGGCCCGGCCGCAACCACCCTCGCGCGGCTGCCCGATGGCGTCTACGACCTCTGCTACATCGACGCGGACAAGACCGGCTACGCCGTGTACCTGGAGCACGCGGTGCGGCTCGTGCGCCGCGGCGGCCTGATCGTGGCCGACAACGTCCTGGCGGGCGGCCGGGTCGCCGTGCCGCCGGACGAGCGCGACGCGAGCGCCCGGGCGCTGGCCGGCTTCACCATGACCGCGGTCGCCCACCCCCGGCTCGCCACCGCCGTGCTCACCGTGGGCGACGGGGTCACCCTCAGCGTCGTGCTCTAGGGCTGGGAGCGCTCCCGTCCCCGGATGTACGACCGGAGGGCGAACCAGCCGATGACGAACACGACGAAGATGATCGCCGCCACCTCCAGCGAGCCCATCGCCAGCGCCACCATCTGGCCCACGAACAGCAGCAGCACCAGCACGACCAGCGCGATGCCGAGCCGTCGCCGGCGCGCGTCGTCGTCCGCGGTGGCCATGGCCGCGAGGGTACCGCAGCCGGGCATGACCGCCCGTCACGGGATTCCGTGGGCCCCTCCCCTACACTCCCCGCGATGCGCGTCCGGAACCTGAGCCTCGCGGCGCTCGCGGCCGCCGCCGCCGTCGCGGCAGCGCTCCCGGCGGCGGCGCCGGCCGAGGGGCCGCTCACCGGCGTGATCGGGGACATGCACTGCGTGGCGCCCACCGACGCGGCGGGGATCGACGCGATCCTCGCGGCCGCCGAGAGCCCGATGGCCGGCGAGGGCCCCACGATCGTGACCGAGGCCGCGGCGGCCGGGATCGACCCCCGCGCGATCGTCGCGATCGCCGCCCACGAGACGATGCTCGAGACGTACGGGCCGGCGCAGCGGATCCACAACCCGTTCGGGCTCGGCCCCGGCATCGCGTTCCCCTCGGAGCGCGCCGCGATCGTCCGTGCCGTCTCCACGCTGGCGGGCTGGTACCTCCCCGAGGGCCGCTCCACGCTCGCCACGATCGGCGCCAAGTGGGCGCCGCTCGGCGCCGCGAACGACCCCGGCGGCCTCAACGCCAACTGGACGGCGGGCACCGGCGCCTACTACGCGGCGATGGGCGGCGACCCGTCGCGCACCGTCCTCCTGGCCGACCAGGAGGCGGCGCCCGCGTGCGACGCCGGACCGGCCGGGCTGACCGGCGTCCCCGCCGAGGCGGCGCCCGCGCCGTCCGGGCCGCCGGTGGTGACGGCGTGGAGCGGGGCGGCGCCCGCCGTGTCCGGCCGCGACGCCGCCGACGGCGCCGACCCCGCCACCGGCCGCGCCGCGACGATCGACGGCTTCGTCTTCCCGCTGGCGCTCCCGGTGGGCGCGCCGGCCACGTTCCGCGACCAGTTCGCCGAGCCCGGGCCCGGCGCCGCGGGCATCCAGGCGGGCGTCACGATCGCGACCGCCCCCGGAGCCCACGCCGTCGCCGTCGCGTCCGGGACGCTCCACACCGCGTCCCCCGCCGAGCGGGAGGCGGGCATCGCGTTCTGGCTCGACACCGGCGACGGCGACCGGATCGGCTACGGCCCGCTCGTCGCCTACGCCGACGGGATCGGCGAGGGCGCCGCCGTCACCGCCGGCCACCGCCTGGGCGACGCGCCGGCATCGCTGCGGCTCGCGTGGGAGCGCGGCGGCAGCCGGATCGACCCCTTCCCCCTGCTCCAGGCCACCCGCCCCTCCGCCTGACCGGCGCGCGCGCCGTAGGCTGGCGCGGTCACGCGACGGGAGGCGCAGGATGGACGCGGTGGTGCTGACGGAGACCGGCGGGCCCGAGGTCCTGACGCTGGGCACGGCGGACGACCCGGTGGCGGGTCCCGGCGAGGTGGTGGTGGCGCTGCGGACGGCGGCGCTGAACCGCCGCGACGTGTTCGTCCGCAAGGGCGTGGCGCCCAGCCCACTGCCGGTGATCCCCGGCGCGGACGGCGCCGGGACGGTCCGGGCGGTCGGCGCAGGCGTGTCCGGGATCGCCGAGGGCGACGAGGTCATCGTCCTCCCCGCGCTCGGGTGGGGCGGCGGCGAGGACGCCCCGGCGCCGGGGTTCCGCATCCTCGGCGGGCCGGACGACGGCACCTACGCGGAGCTGGTGCGGCTGCCCGCCGAGAACGTGCTGCCCAAGCCGGCCCGCCTGTCGTGGGAGGAGGCCGCGGCGCTGCCCCTCGGGGGCCTGACCGCCTACCGGGCGCTGGTGAGCCGGGCGCGGATCCGCCCG
>DASSBX010000381.1:0-6839 GCA_035698305.1 Miltoncostaeaceae bacterium
GGTACCGGGCGATCTCCCAGGTCCCCGACGGCGACATGATGGCGAACGGCGCGATCACCAGCGCCACGACGCCGATGGCGGCGGCGGCGCCGGTCCACGCCCGGCGCGCCGCGTCGCGGTGCGACTGCCACAGCAGCAGCACCGGGATCAACACCAGCGGCACCAGCTTCAGCAGCGTCGCCGTCGCGAGCAGGCCCCACGCCAGGCGCCAGCGTTCCGTGGCCGCCGCCCACAGCATCCACACCATCAGCGCGGAGAGGGCCATGTCGAAGCGCGTCTCGACCAGGTTGCCGATCAGCAGCGGGCTCACGGCCGTCAGCACCGCCGCGACCGTCTGGCGCCGCCCGTCGAGCCCGATCGCCCGCGCCAGGAACACCACCCCGACCACCGTCGCGCACAGGCACAGGCACATCAGCACCGAGAACGTCACCCCGTACGGCCCGGGGAGGACGCCCGCCAGCCAGAACAGCCCGGCCGCCAGCGGCGGGTACTCCAGATCGAAGTCGGCGTACGGGACGTTGCCCGCGGCGATCGCGTCGTAGGTCCGCTGGTACACGGGGATGTCGGTGATCACCGCGTCGGCGTAGACCCCGAGCTGGAGCGGGATCGCCCACACCACGGCGGCGAGGGCGCACGCGAGCGCCGGCAGGGTCCAGCGGTTCCCGCTCATCCGGGGACCGGGACGGGCTCGTGGGCGGGGGCGCGCGCGGGCTCGGGCTCCGGGGGCCGCGGGCGCAGGGGCGGCGGCCAGTCGGGCACGACCGCGAGGAGCGCGAACGGCAGGAACCAGGGGATGTACAGGTAGAACCAGTGCGTCAGCGTGAACTCGACCCCGATGAGGAGCGCACCGGACAGGGCGGTCATCGTGAGCAGATCGAGGCGCCGCGGCCAGCGGAGCACGGCCACGGCGACGATCGCCACCACCACCATCACGGCGATCTGGACCGGGCGCAACCCGGGGTGCTGCCCCCAAACCGAGAACGGCGAGTCGCGCCCGAGCTGGTAGCCGATCGTGCGGTCCCAGAACGCCCGCACGCCGTCGCCGCCGTCCAGCAGCAGCACCCAGCCCGTCGCGACGGCGGCGCTCGCCAGGCCGGCGGCGTAGGGCAGCAGGTTGCGGCCCGGCCCGGGCCGCGGGAACGGCTTGCGGCTCCACAGCAGCAGCAGCACGGCGGGGGCGAACTTCGCCGACAGCGCCAACCCGAGCATCGCGCCGCGCCAGAACGCGTGCCGCAGCAGCACGAGCCCCCAGATGAGCACGGCGGCCACCAGCCCGTCGTTGGCGTTCGTCTCCAGGGCGTACGCCGTGAAGGGGAACGCCGCCCACGCCAGGGCGAGCCCCATCCCCAGCCGCAGCCCGGCGATGCGCCACCCGAGCGTGAACATCCCCGCGACGCAGAGGATGTCGAACAGGGTGGCGGCGCCGTGGGCGGCCCCGAGGTCGTCCCACCTGCCCTCCCACGGCTGCGTCAGCTCGAACGGGACGTAGGCGATGTAGTTGAGCGGGCCGTACGTGTCGCACGAGCCGCAGTCGCTCGGCATGTTCCCGTAGGGCGTCGCGCCGTGGGCGATGCGGTCGGCGCCGATCACGCCCGCGTACCCCACGTCGATGACGTTCGAGTTGAACGCGTTGAGCCCGAAGCGCAGCGCCAGCGTCACGATCAGCAGCGTCACCAGCACCCAGGTGGGCGCGGAGCCGCCGAACGACGGACGCAGCCGTGGCGGCGGCCGCTCGCCGTCGGACGCGGCGGCGGGGACGGTCAGCGGGCGCGCCGCCCGGGTGCGGGCGACCGCGATCCACCCGAGGCGCAGCGCCAGGTAGGCCATCGGCGGGTACTGCAGCGGCACCGACGTGAAGATCTCGCCGTCGTTGAACCAGATCAGCGAGAGCGAGAACGACAGCAGCACCAGCAGGTCGAGGGTGCGCATCGACGCGAGCCGGCGCGGCTGCGCGAGCGGCAGCATCGCCAGCAGGAAGATCAGGCACAGCGGGATCCAGATGGCCGGCCGGGTGATCGCGCGCCCGAAGGCCCCGTCGTAGCCGCGGGCCATCATCCACGCCACCTGCGGGCCGGTGCGCACCTCGGTGATCTCGCCGCTCTCGTCGGAGACGAAGACCTGGGCCTCGACCGTCTCCTTCCCGTCCGCGTCCTTCGAGACGGCGTAGAAGGTGTGGAGGCGCTTGGCGGCGTCGTAGTCGACCGCGGTCCGCGCGATGGTGCGCGAGTCGATCCAGTCGTGGAGCTCGGGGGAGCCCTCGGCGATCGACTCGACCTCCTGGTCGGTGAGGCTCGCCGCGCGGTCCAGCGCGGGCCGCTGCAGCACCGTCCGGATCTCGGCCGCGTGGTCGGCGACCCCGGCCACCAGCTGGGCGGCCGCGGCCGTCGCCTGGGCGGGGGTCGGCTCGACCGCGTGCGCCGGCGCCGAGGTCGCGGCGGCGGCCGGGGCGGCGGGCGCCGCGAGGGCCAGGGCCGCCAGCAGCGCGACTGCCCGCGGCCCCATGCGCGCTACCGGAAGGACCAGCGGCGGTTCAGCAGGAAGTTGACCGGCATGACCACCGCGATCGCGATCGCCTGGGCGGGTACCTCCGGGCTCCCGGCCGAGACGAGCACCTCCAGCACGATCAGGTTCAGCCCCAGCGCGACCAGGCTGACCGCCATGTAGCGGACGCCCTGCTGCACGGCCGAGAGCCCGTGCCGCCGGAAGGTCCAGAACTTGTTGAGGACGAAGTTGTTGGTCCAGGCGACGACGAACGCGCCGACCGCGGCGAGGATGTAGTGGACGTCGGCGGCGTGGACGAGCAGCGAGAAGACGACCAGGTTGACCAGGTACCCCGACGCCCCCACCACGCAGAAGCGCAGCAGCTCGCTCCAGTCGGAGCGGCGCGCAGCCCGGATGTTCGGGGCGCGCAGCACGCGTGCCTCGGGAAGGGCCGCAGGCGGGGCTTCACGGGTCGGCACGGCCCGCGATGGTACCAGAGGGGGTCCTCGGATCCGGGGCCCGAAGGGCCTAGACTCCGGATGATCGCGACCGATCGCCACGAGGGGGACCCCACGTCCCAGCAGCGCATCCCACCGCCGCGTCCGCGGACGCCCGAGACCGCCCTGCGCCCGGTCGACGCCGCGCGCTACGACAGCCGCTTCGCGTCCCGCGCCGCCGGGATCGTGTCGTCGGTCATGCGCGACCTCATGTCGATGGCCGGCCGGCCCGAGATCATCTCCCTGGCGGGAGGCTTCCCCAACACCGAGGCCTTCGAGCGGGAGATCTTCGACGAGGTGGCGGAGGTCGTCGCGCGCGACCACCTGGCGGCGGCGCTCCAGTACGGCCCCACCGAGGGCCTGACGGAGCTGCGCGAGCTGATCGTGGACATCATGGCCCACGAGGGGGCGCACGCCGGCGTCGAGGACATCATGGTCACGAGCGGCGGGCAGCAGGCCATCGACCTGTCGATCCGCACCTTCGTGAACCCGGGCGACACGGTCCTGGCGGAGGGCCCCACCTACCCGGGGGCCGTCCCGTGCTTCACCACCTACGAGGCGCGCGTCGAGCACGTCCCGATGGACGACGACGGCCTGCGGGTCGACCTGGTCGAGGAGGCGCTCGACCGCCTCGGCGCCGAGGGCCGCCCGCCGAAGCTGCTCTACACGATCCCCAACTTCCACAACCCCGCCGGCGTGACGATGTCGCTGGAGCGGCGGGAGCGCCTCATCGAGATCGCCCACGACCGCGAGCTGCTGATCGTGGAGGACAACCCCTACGGCCAGATCCGCTTCGACGGCGACCCGCTGCCGACGCTGTGGGAGCTCGACGCCGGCCAGGGCTGGGTGATCTACCTCTCGACGTTCTCGAAGATCCTGGCGCCGGGCACGCGGGTGGGCTGGGTCGCCGCCCCCGCGGCGGTGCTGCGGAAGATGAACCTCGGCAAGCAGGCCGCCGACCTGTGCAGCTCCACCGTCAGCCAGCGGTTCGTGATCGAGTACCTGAAGCGGCACGACTGGCGCGACTACGTCGCCCGCCTCAACGGCATCTACCGGCTCCGCCGCGACGCGCTGCTGCGGGCGCTCGAGGAGGAGATGCCGCCGGAGGCCACGTGGACCCGGCCCGACGGCGGGCTGTTCGTGTGGGCGACGCTGCCCGACTACATCGACACCACCAACCTCGCGGCGTCGGCGCTCGAGCGCCACGAGGTGGCCTTCGTGCCGGGCCGCGGCGCGTTCCTGGACGGCCGCGGCGGCAACTCGATGCGCCTCAACTTCTCGGGCGTCCCGGAGGCCACGATCAGCGAGGGCGTCCGCCGCCTGGGGCTGGCCGTGACCGAGATGACCGAGCTCCACCGGGCCCTGGGCGGCTCGTGAGGGTCGCGGTCCTGAAGGGCGGGCGCTCCCTGGAGCGCGAGGTGTCGCTGCGCTCCGGGCTCAACGCCGAGGCGGCGCTGCGCCGCCTGGGGCACGACGTGCTGGACATCGACGTCGACCAGCACCTTGTGCGGACGCTGCGCACCGAGCGCCCCGACGCGGCGTTCATCGCGCTGCACGGCAAGGGCGGCGAGGACGGCACCGTGCAGGAGCTGCTCGAGATCCTGGAGATCCCGTACACCGGCCCCGGCGTGCTGGCGTGCGAGCGGGCGACCGACAAGGTGGTGGCCAAGGCCCACTTCGCGGCCGCGGGCGTGGACACGCCGCCGTCGTACGCGTTCAGCCAGGACGCGTTCCGGGAGCTCGGCGCCGGCGAGGCCATCCCCGCCATCCGCGAGCGTCTGGGCCTGCCGCTGGTGGTGAAGCCCGCGAAGCAGGGGTCGGCCCTCGGCATCAGCGTCGCCCACGAGCCCGGCGACATCCCCGCCGCGCTGATGAGCGCGCTGTCGTACGACGACCGCGTGCTGCTCGAGCGGTTCGTCCCGGGGCGCGAGCTGGCGATCTCGGTGCTCGGCACCGCCGACCCGTGGGCCCTGCCCGTGGTGGAGGCGATCCCCCGCGACCGCGAGTTCTACGACTTCGAGGCCCGCTACACCCCCGGCCTCACCGACTTCGTGGCGCCCGCCCGGCTGTCCGACGCGACGGCCCAGGAGGCCGCCCGCCTGGCGATCGACTGCTACCGGGCGCTCGGCTGCCGGGGCGTGAGCCGCGTCGACATGATCCTCGACCCCGATGACCGGCTCTGGGTGCTCGAGATCAACCCCATCCCGGGGATGACCGACACGTCGCTGCTGCCGAAGGCGGCGGAGGCCGCCGGGCTCGGGTTCGACGAGGTGGTCGAGCGGATCCTCGCCGAGGCGGCGCTGGGAGCCTGTGGGGCGGGCCGCGGCGGCCCCGAGGGGCCGCCGCACGCCCACCGTCTAGCAGAACACCTGGACGTGGAAGCCCGAGTCCTTGGGCTGCCCGGAGGCGTCGTTGGTGCGCACGATGAGCTGGCTCTTCGTGGGCTCCGTGATGTCGAGGGAGATCCGGACGCTGAACGCGTCGGGCAGGCTCGCGCCATCGGTGGCGGGCGTGCCGGACCATGTGCACTGGCTCACGTCACGCACGAAGCGGACGCGGTAGTTGCCGTCGGTGAGCCGCTGCGACAGCACCACGCCGTCCCCGCGGAGCAGGTTGGACCCCGGCGCCCCGCTGGACACGGCCCACAGCGGCAGCTGGGCGGCGACGCGGTTCAGCTTCTTGTGATCGGCGTTGGTCCGCTTCACCGCCGCGATCGACACCCTCTGCACCTGCTTGAACTGCGCGACGGTCACGGTGCCCGGCGCCGCCGTCGCCGGCTGCGTGGCGACATCGACGGCCGCCACCGTGCCGATGCCCAGGGCAACTCCCGCCGTGATCCCGATCCACCAGCCAGATCTCATCCTGGACCCCCTTGTCCCGGGTGGTGTGAGACGCGACGGTACGCCGCGCCGAAGCAGCGTACCGTCGCGCTTCACGGCGTTCTTACCCTTCGCTCAAAACCGCTAGCACAGCACGGTGACGGTGAAGGGCACCGTGTTCGACGGCGTGTTGTAGGTGGCCGGCGTCGCCGTGGGGTCGTCGACCGCCGTCCGCACGGTCACGACCTTGGCGTCGGTCGCGCTGCGCCAGGCGGTGACGTGGGCGGGGGTCGTGACGGGCGTCGTGCCGCCGTCGCCCTGGGTCGCCTGGATGGAGCAGGCGCTCACGTCCCGGTCCCAGGTGACCGTATAGATGCCGGGATCCGTCGACTTCGTGCTCGTGGTCGCGCCGTGCCCGCGCACCAGGGTGCCGCTCGTGGCGGCGACCACGGCCCAGCGCGGGATGCGCTCGCGCGTCGCGGTGTCGAGCTTCGCGGTGGTCACCGCGCCGTCCTTGATCTGCGCCGTACCCCAGCCCGGTGCGTCGTCGCGGGCGCCCGACTTGCGGATCGGGTCGAGGAGGTTCAGCGACTCGTTGGAACGCCGGACGGCGGCCTGGGAGATCCGCTGGTTGATCTGGAGCTGGGCGGGCGTGAGCTGGAACGTCGCCGCCTCGGCGGGCTGGCTCGCCTGGTCCGCGATCGCCACGCCGGCGAGGCCCACGGCCATTCCGACCGTCGCCCCGATCCACCAATTGGCCTTCCTCATATTCCCCCCTCGGGTTGTCCGTTTGCTGGCTGCAACCAGGACGGTACGTCCCGGGGGTCCCCATTCCGGGGGTCCTCAAAGGATCCTTACGGCGTTCTCGGAAGGCCGTCACCCCGCCGGGACCGGTCCTCCTGGAGCGCCAGGAGCCCGTCGAGGACCGCGTTGACGGGGGTGGGAACCCCACGGGATGCGCCCTCCCGCGCGAGGAACCCGCACAGGGCGTCGCGCTCCAGCGGCTTGCCCGCGACCAGGTCCCGGGCGGTGGACGGGTGGT
>DASSBX010000382.1:0-2492 GCA_035698305.1 Miltoncostaeaceae bacterium
GCCGCCGCCCTCCGCCGCAACGAGCGCCAGGCGCGGGCCGAGCGGCGGCACCGCGAGGCGATGGTCGCGGCCGTGGAGAGGACCGTCGGACGCACCGGCGCCGTCGTCGACGAGGTCGCCGCCGCCGCGACGGCGGCCGACCCCGGCGGCTCGTCGGCGTCGGCGGCGGGCGGCAACGGCTGGGGGCGCATCGGATTCCTGCTGTTCCTCGTCCTGAGCGCCGCCAGCGCGCTGGCGGCGGTGCTCCCGCACCTCGCCGCGGCTCACCGGGCCACGGCGACCGCCGGCGCCACGGCGCGGTCACACCGGATGGACGCCGTGATCGGCCTCACGCGGTCGCACCGGGCGGAGCTCGTCGCGCTCAGCGTCGGCGCCCTGCTGCTCGGGTTGCTGCTGCTCGGGATGAGCTGAACCCACGAGCCGTCCGGTGACGGACGGGGAGGCACACATGCCCGCGCTCGACGTCCACGCCCTGCTCGTGTGCCCCGCATGCCGGGGCGCGCTCGGCTGGAACGGCGCTGGACCTCGCTGCGAGGGGTGCGACGTCGCATACGGCGTCCAGGCGCACATCCCCGTGCTGTTCCCGGTGGACGGGTCGACGGGCGCGGCCGAGCAGGTCTACGACCCGCCGCCGCCCTCGATGCTCGACCGCCTGCCCCGCCCGGTCCGGGGGCCGGCGCAGCGGCTGCGGGCGAGGCTCCAACCCAGCCTGGTCCATCAATCCCCCGGCGGGCGGCGGCGCATCCACGAGTTCGTCGCGTCGCTCCCCCCCGGCGCAACCGTGGTGAACGTCGGCGCGGGCGCGACCGACTACGGGCCGAACGTGCTGAACCTCGACGTGTTCCCGGCGTCGACGGTCCACGCCCTGGCGACCTCGGAGCGGCTGCCGCTCTCCTCCGGCGCGGTCGACGGCGTGATCCTGGAGGCGGTGCTCGAGCATGTGCGCGACGCGGACGCCACGCTGCTGGAGATCATGCGCGTGCTGCGCCCGGGCGGCAGGGTGCTGATCGACGTGCCCTTCCTGCAGCCCTACCACCCCTCCCCCGGCGACTACCGCCGCTACACCGAGCAGGGCCTGCGCACGCGGCTGGAGCAGCTCGGCTTCGACGTGGGCGACAGCGGGGTCTCGGTGGGCCCGGCATCCGCGATGGCGTGGATCGGCTCCCACTTCGCCGCGATGCTCGTCTCGGTTCGCAGCGACCGCGTGTACCGCGGCGCCCGCATCATCACCGACCTGCTGTTCCTGCCGCTGAAGTACGCCGACAACTGGCTCGACCGGCACCCGCGGGCGACGCTGATCGCCAGCGGCGTCTGGTGCCAGGCCGGCCGGCCCGCGGACGGCTGCGGGCCGGAGCCCCCCGTCTAGCCGGCCGTGGTGGTGCCGGCGGCCCCCTGGCTCCCGGCCCGCAGCAGGATCCGGCCGTCGCGCGGCGCCAGCGTCACCTCGCTCGCGGGACCCCCCGGGTTCGCCTCGCGGTCCTGGGTGCCGCTGATGAACTCCCACGGCCCTCCGGTGAGGGTGACGGTGCGCTCCTCGTCGGTGGGGTTCACCAGCGCCAGGCCCCGCGCGAACTCCCGGGACCACGCGCCTCCCGCCAGCCGGGTGCGGGGCCCCGCCTCCTCGCCCAGGTAGCCGCGGCCGATCCCGCCGCCGTCGTACTCGTCGTACCACCAGTCGTCCTGGCCGTGGTCACCGCGGTCATAGGCGAAGTTCGACCCCGTCAGCAGCGCGGTGGCCAGCGCGAACCGCATGCCGCGCAGGTCGGCGGTGGGCGAGTCGGAGCGGCCGGGGTCGGCCTGGATCACGAAGGACGCCTCCGGACGGGCCCGGGACAGCCACCCCTCCGCCCGGCGCACCGCGTGCGCCCAATCCCGGTTGAGGGTGGGCCAGTGCTCGTCGAACGCCCCGTTCAGGTACTCGTGGTGGCGGGGGGAGTACCGCTCGCCGTATGACTCGTAGCCCGCGGCGCTGCCGTTGCCCATCATCACGATGTCGTCGCCCGCGAGCTCGCGCGTGCGGTCGAAGAGGCGCACGATGTCCGCGTTCCAGGTCGTGGCGATCCACTCGCGCCCGTGCTCCTCGCCGTCGGCGCGCCCGTCCTGGTCCAGGTCGACGTCCCCGCCCTCCAGCCAGTCCGGGTTGGACCACGCGTTGTCGTAGAAGACGCCGTCCCAGAGGCCCGACGACAGGACGTTGTCGGACACGAACCGCGCCAGGTGGTCCCGCCATCCGGTGCCGGGGTTGAGCATCCACGTGCCGGGATAGAAGACGGCGTGCTGCCCGTGGCCGTCCATCAGGTACCACGAGGGGTCGATGCCGGCGGCGAGCTCCTTGCGGAACCGGAAGCCGTCGGACACCGACGCCAGGTTGTCCTCGTCCATGATCTCCTGGCTGCCGACGTAGGCCAGGAGCGTGACGTCCGGGTTCTCGGCGCGGATGCGGCGCAGCCCGTCCGGGTCGCGGTGCGTCCACTCCATGTCGACGATCACGA
>DASSBX010000383.1:0-3553 GCA_035698305.1 Miltoncostaeaceae bacterium
GGACGCGCGGCCGACTTTCACGACAGGCTCATAGGCCCCGCCGCGGGCGGGAGCTAGGCTTGGCGGGTGACGGACGGCGGGGACGAGGTCGGCGCGCGGCTCGAGATGCTGCTGGTGATGCAGTGGCTCGACGAGGGCGCCGACGACGAGGGCGCCGTCGCCCTCTCGGTGCCCACCGCGGCGAACGACCTCGGCCTCGAGCCCGACCGCGCCGGGCTGCTGGCGGTGATGGCGGCACTGGGCCAGCTTGAGGACCGCCGCCTCGTGCGCGTCGCCTGGCCCTCCGGGACCGGGGGTTCGGAAGCGCACGTGACCCTCTCCGGCGAGCTCCGCTCGGACGCCCGCCGCCTGTTCGGGCGCACGTAGCCGGTCGCTCCCGCCGAGGCGGGCCGCCGCGTCAGAGGCTGCCCTGCAGCTCGTAGGTGAGGTGACGGCCATGGGCGAGCCGCAGGGAGATGACCGTCGCGCAGCCGGCGGCGGCGGGGTCGCGGCGGTGGACATCCTCCTCGGTGACCGCCGCGACGACGTCATGCCGGCGCCACAGGGGCGGGACCTCGGGGACCTTCCTGGGGGTACCCCCGAGCGCGTCCCGCACGTCGCGCGCCGAGAGGGCGGGGCCGGGGCCACGGTCGTCGTCGCGCCCGCACCAGTGGATGCGCGGCGGGATGCTCTCCCAGGGCCAGAGGTGGAAGCTGCTCCGGTACCAGCCCGCCCAGCCGATCGCCGCGACCACCACCAGCGCGGCGGCCCCCGCCCCAGCCCAGGCCCACCACGGCGGGCGCGACCTCGTTGAGCGCGCATCGGGTTTGCCGTTCCGTTGCGCCATCCGGAGGAAACTACCGCCCGGCGTCACCTCAGTTGCACGTTGGGAGCCCGATCCGGATCGTGGGACACGTGCTTGGTAAAGGCTAGGTGCTAATCTTTATCAATGTCCGACGCCGCGCAACGTTCGTGAGGGGCCGGTGGGTGGAGCGCCGGTGGGCCGGCGACCCGGCGCGGTACGCGCCGGCCCGGCACCGGCGGGCGTGCGACTACGCGACGTTCGAGCCCGCGCCGTTGTCGGGGGACCAGTTCGGGCTCCCGGCGGCGACGGCCGGGGTGGTGTCGGACGCGGAGCGGGCCGTCGCGGGGCTCAACGCCGCGCGGACGCGCGCGCTCGACCCGCTCGCCCGCCTGCTGCTGCGCACCGAGTCGATCGCGTCGTCGCGGGTGGAGGGCCTGCAGGCCGACCCCCGGGGCCTCGCCCGCGCCGAGGCCCGCGGCGACGCGGGCGGCGGCGTGGGGCCCGACACCCGCGAGGTGCTCGCCAACATCGACGCCATGCAGCTCGCGATCGAGGACACGAGCGTCGCCGGGCGCCTCACCGTGGACGGGATCCGCGCCGTCCACGCGGCGCTCACCGCCGGGCACCCCGCGGGGATCGCCGGCGTGATCCGCACCGAGCAGAACTGGATCGGCGGCAACGACCACACCCCCTGCGGCGCCGACTTCGTGCCCCCCGACCCGGCGGGCGTGCCCGCGCTCATGGACGACCTGGTCGCGTTCGCCTCCGAGGAGGATCTGCCGCCGCTCGTCCAGGCCGCGATCGCCCACGCTCAGCTCGAGACGATCCACCCCTTCGCCGACGGCAACGGCCGCACCGGCAGGGCGCTCGTCCACGTGATCCTGCGGCGCCGCGGCCTCGCGCCCGTGTTCGTGCCGCCGATCAGCGTCGTCCTGGGCGGCCGCCGCGACCGCTACATCGACGCCCTCACCGCGTTCCGGGAGGGCCGGGTGGCCGAGTGGCTGGAGCACTTCGCCGTCGCCGCCGCCCGCTCCGCCCAGCTCGCCACCGCCTACCTCGGGGCCGTCGGCCGCCTCCAGGACGCGTGGCGCGCCCGTCTGCGCGAGACCGTCAACCCGCGTGCCGACGCGGCGGCGTGGGACCTCATCGACGCCCTGCCCGCCCACCCGGTGGTGAGCGTCCCGATCGGCGTCACCGCGACCGGCCGCACCCGCCCCGCCGTGAACACGGCGGTGGACATGCTCGCCCGCGCCGGCGTGCTCCACCCCCTGTCGGCCGCCCGCCGCAACCGCTCGTGGGAGGCCGACGGCCTCCTCGACCTCGTCGCCCGGCTCGAGGCGGGCGAACTGCCCGGCTGACCCGTCAGCCGGCCCACCAGTCGCGCTCGCCCTCGACGTCCTCACGCCGTCCGGTGCCCAGGCTCGGCGCGCCGATGACCAGGAGCTCCAGCCCCTCCGGCCCCGCCTCGTAGCCGCGCCAGGTGCCGGGTGGGACGCGCACCGCGTCCCACTCCTCCAGCGCGATGATCTCGTCGTCGAGCTTCATGCGCCCGCCCCCGCGCACCACGACGTACACCTCCTCCTGCGTGCGGTGCGTGTGGCCGTAGGGGAAGCGGTGGCCGGGCGGGATGCGCTGGTGGCTCAGGCCGGACCGCTCCAGGCCGAGGGCGTCGGTGGCCAGGCGGAACTCCAGGTCCGGGGCGCCGTCGAACCTCGCGCCGACGTCCTCCACGTCCCGCTTCAGGTTCGTGTGCGTGAACGGCACGGCGCCCTCCCCCGGCTCATGGGGCCGGGGGCGGCGTCACCACCCGCACCCCGAGCTCCCGCAGCTGGGCGTCGTCCACCGGCGCCGGGGCGCCCGTCAGCGGGTCGCCGCCCGTCGCCGTCTTCGGGAACGCGATGACGTCGCGGATCGACGGCTCCCCCGCCAGGAGCATCACGATGCGGTCCAGGCCGAAGGCGATGCCCCCGTGGGGCGGGGCCCCCAGGCGCAGCGCCTTCAGCAGGAAGCCGAACCGCGCCTGCGCCTCCGCGGCGTCCAGCCCGATCAGCGCGAACACCCGCTGTTGCACGTCGCGGTCGTGGATGCGGATGCTGCCGCCGCCGATCTCCAGGCCGTTCAGCACCACGTCGTACGCCAGCGACAGGACCGACCCGGGATCGGATTCCAGCCGCTCCAGGTCCTCCGGGCGCGGCGCCGTGAACGGGTGGTGGATCGAGTCCCAGCGCGACTCGCCCTCGTTCCACTCCACCAGCGGGAAGTCGACGACCCACAGCGGCGCCCACACGCCCTCGGGCACCAGGCCGTGGCGCTCGGCGAACCGCGTCCGCAGCGTCCCCAGCACGCTCTGCGCCACCGGCTCGGCGTCGGCGACCAGCGCGATCAGGTCGCCCGGCTGGGCGCCGACGTCGGCCGCCAGCGACCCGAGGAACCTCGCCACGGGCGAGCGGAGGGAGCCGTCCTCCTCCACCGCCGCCCACACCAGGCCCTTGGCGCCCAGCTCGCGCGCCTCACCCATCAGCTCGTCGCCCACCTTGCGGCTCACGCCGGGCCCGGCGCCCGGGACCACCAGCCCGCGGACGACGCCGCCGGCGCCGATCGCGCCCTCGAACACGCCGAACCCGGACTCCGCCGCCCGCGGCGTCCAGTCCTGGATCTCCATCCCGAAGCGCACGTCGGGCCGGTCGGTGCCGAACCGGCGCACCGCCTCGGCGTACCCCATCCGCGGGAACGGGATGGAGATGTCCACCCCCGCCGCGGCGAACGACT
>DASSBX010000384.1:0-10464 GCA_035698305.1 Miltoncostaeaceae bacterium
CTCGACCTGGACGGGGTGCTGTGGCGGGGGGAGATGCCGATCCCCGGCGCCGCCGACGCCGTCGGCCGCCTGCAGGCGGCCGGGACGCGCGTGGTCTTCCTGACCAACAACGCCGGGGCGACGCTCGCCGAGCACCTCGCCAAGCTCGCGCGCATGGGGGTGGAGGCCGCACCGGACGACCTGCTCACGTCCGCGCAGGCCGCGGCGACGCTGCTGTCCCCGGGGGCCACGGTCGTGCCCTGCGCCGGCGAGGGGGTGCGCGAGGCGCTCGCCGGCGCCGGCATCCGGATGGTCGAGGAGGGACCGGCCGACGCCGTGGTGGTCGGGTGGCACCGGACCTTCGACTACGACGGGCTCGCCCGCGCCGCCGACGCCGTCAGAGGGGGCGCCCGGCTGATCGGCACGAACGAGGACGCCACCTATCCCACGCCGGAGGGGCTCCTGCCGGGGGCGGGCGCCCTGCTGGCCGCCGTCGCGACGGCGTCGGGCGCGCTCCCGGAGGTGGCGGGCAAGCCGCACGCCGCCATGCTGCGCCTGGTCGCGGAGCGCGTGGGCCCGGTGGACACCGGCGTCGGCGACCGGCCGTCCACCGACGGGGCGCTCGCGCGGGCGCTCGGGGCGCGCTTCGCGCTGGTGCTGAGCGGCGTCACCGCCGCCGCGGAGGCCTCCCGCGTCGAGCCGCTGCCCGACGTCGTGGCGCCGGACCTGGCGGCGCTCGTCCCGTAGGCGCCCGGTCCGCCGGGGCCTACCGCCGCCTGGCGCGGATCTGCTCGAGCGCCATCCGGGGGTGGGCGCTCCGCAGGCGCAGCTCCACGCGGCCGGACCGGCGCTCGTCGAACAGGCCGGCGTCGAAGGAGATGAGCAGGCGGTCGTCGTCGACCGACACCTCCATCGCGTCCAGCCGGGGGTCGTCCCACGGGACGTCGAGGAACGGACGGCCGCGGATCGCGACCAGCAGCCGGCGGTCCGTGATCGCGAACGCCGCCCGGATCCACTCCCGCCTCCAGTGCGACCGCCGGTGCGGCGCGCGGTAGCGGCGGTACGTGACGGTGCCCCGCAGCCCCTCCTCCTCCTGGTCCAGGCCCTCCGCGGTGAGCTCGGCCCGGAGGTCGTCCGGCAGCGTTCCGCTGCCCAGGAGCAGGCGACCGAGCACCGGCGCTACGGGGCCAGGTCCGGCTCGGTCGCCGGAGGGCGGGAGCCGATCTCGCGTGCCCGGGCGATGTCCTTGTGGACCTGCTCCATCAGCGCGTCCACCGAGTCGAACCGCTTCTCGTCACGGAGCCGCTCGATGAACTCGATCCGCATCGTCTCGCCGTAGAGGTCGCTGCCGTCGTGGTCGAGCAGGAACGCCTCCAGGCGCATCGTCGCGCCGAGGGACTGGGCGGTGAACGTCGGCGCCACGCCGATGTTGACGGCGGCCGTGCTGCGGCCCCGCGCCAGGACGGCGCGGCACGCGTACACGCCCCGGCTCGGCAGGGCGCTGTCCGCCGGGATCTCCAGGTTCGCGGTGGGGATGCCGAGGCCGCGGCCCCGGCCCTCGCCGTGGACGACGGTCCCCTCGACGGAGTGGAGCCGCCCCAGCAGGGGGATCACCGCCTCCACCTGGCCGGTGGCGACGAGACGCCGGATGCGGGTGGAGGAGATCGGCTTGCCGTCGCTGCTCGAGATCAGCACCGGCGCCTCCACGTGCAGGCCGCGCCGGCGGCCGAACTGCATCAGCATCTCCGCCGTCCCCGCGCCGCCGTGCCCGAAGCGGAAGTTCTCGCCGATCACCACCGCCTCCGCGCCCACCGGCGGCGACACCAGCATCTCGGCGAAGCGCTCCGCCCGGATCCGGGAGAACGCCTTGGTGAACGGCACCACCAGCAGCTCGTCCACGCCGAGGCGCTCGATGAGCTGCGTCTTCAGGCCGATGTGCGTCAGCACCGCCGGGCGCAGCTCCGGCCGCAGCACCGCGATCGGCTGGGGCTCGAACGTCAGCGCCATCGCGGGGAGGCGCCGTTCGGCGGCGATCTCGATCGCCCGCCCGATGATCGCCTGGTGGCCGACGTGGACGCCGTCGAACGTCCCGATCGCCACCACCCGGCGCGGCGCGCCCAGCGGCAGGTCGCCGAACGAGCCGAACCGCCTCACCGCGGGTCCTCCAGCACCAGACCCGCGTGCAGCACGCCCCCCTCGTCGGGGCGGGCGACCGCCACCAGCCGCCCGTCGCGCACCAGCGCCACCGGGCCGGCGCCGCCGGCCGCCTCGCCGCGCCAGCGGCCGTGGGCGACCTCCAGCGCCCCGTCGGCGTCCAGCTCGCGTCGCGGCAGGTGCGGCAGGGCGGCGAGCGGGGCGATGCCGCCCCCGGGTGCCACCTCGTCCGGCGCGACCGCGTCGTCGACCGACATGCTCCCCACCGCCGTCCGCCGGAGCGCCGTGAGGTACGCGCCGCAGCCGAGGCGCTCGCCGAGGTCGGACGCCAGCCGGCGGATGTACGTGCCCGCGCTGCAGCGGACCTCCAGCACCGCCTCACCGTCGTCCAGGTCCCGCACCATCCGCAGGTCGCGCACCACGATCTCGCGCTCCGGCAGCTCCGTCTCCTCGCCGCGCCGGGTGCGCGCATAGAGCCGCTCCCCGCCCACCTTCACCGCCGACAGCGCCGGCACCCGCTGGCGCTGCACTCCCACGAACTCCGGGAGCGCCGCGGCGATCGCCTCCCCGGCCGCCGGCTCGCCCGACGCGGCCACCGGCCCCTCCGGGTCGCCGCTCTCCGAGGTGAAGCCGGTCCGCAGCGTCGCCAGGTACGTCTTGTCGAGGCCGGTGAGCAGCGGCGCCAGGCGGGTGGCGCGGCCCACCATCACCACGAGCAGGCCGGTGGCGAACGGGTCGAGCGTGCCGGTGTGCCCCACCTTCACCCTCCGCCCCAGGCGGCGGCGGACGCCGGCGACGACGTCGTGCGAGGTGGGCCCGGCCGGCTTGTCCACCAGCCACAGGGCCGCCGCGGGGGCGTCAGCCACCGGCCCCGTTCGGGGTCGCGGCCACGTGGTCGAGGCGCTCGCTGATGCGCGCGTCGAGCCAGGCGAGCAGGTCGTCGGGGGCCCGCCGGGTGCTGAAGCCCGCCGCGGCCCGGTGGCCTCCGCCGCCCTCGTCGCGGGCGATCGCCGAGACGTCGACGTCCGGGTCGACCGAGCGCAGCGACACGCGCCACGCGCCCTCGGGCCCGGCCTCGCTCACCAGGGCCGCCGCCTTCATCCCGCGGACGCCGCGCAGGATCTCGACGATCCCCTCGGTGTCGTCGCCGCCGGCCGCCTCGAAGTCGGTCCGCGTGAGCACCGAGGCGAGCATCCGCCCGCCGGCGAGCGGCCGCGCGTGCTCGAGGGCCCTGCCGACCAGCAGCAGGCGCTCCAGGGGCTGCTCCTCGTACAGGCGCCGCGAGATGGCGGCGATGTCGACGCCCGCCTCGATCATCGCCGCCGCCACCCGGTGCGCCTGGGGGCGCGTGTTGGTGTAGCCGAAGCGACCGGTGTCGGTCACGAGCCCCACGTACAGCGGCTCCGCGATCTCGCGCGTGAGCGGCCAGCCGGCGGCCGCGAGCACCGCCGTGATGACCTCCGCCGTGCTCGACGCCAGCGGATCCACCAGGTTGAGGTCGCCGAACAGCGTGTTGTCCTGGTGGTGGTCGATGTTCACGATCTCGCGGGCGCGCTCATGCACCGGCTCGTGCCACATGCGCCGCTCGGTGGCGCAGTCGACCGCCACCAGCACGCGCTCGCCCACGTCGGCCGGCAGGTCGCGCACGATCTCCTCGCCGTCGGCGAGCAGGAAGGCGATGTCGTCGGGCATGCCGGGGGCGTCGGCGTGGGCCAGCACCACCTCCTGGCCGGCGGCCCGCAGCGCTCGCCCCAAGCCGAGCATGGAGCCGAGGGCGTCCCCGTCGGGGTTGTGATGCGAGGTGACCACGAAGCGCTCGCCCGGACGGGCCAGCACCTCGGCCACCTCCTGCGCGGTCGCGTGGCGGCCCGAACGTGCGGTCACGCGTCCTCCCCCGTCCCGGTGATCTCGTCGATGCGACGGCTCAGCGCCACCGCGTCCCGCTGGGTGCTGTCGTAGTGGAAGGTGAGCTGCGGGGTGTGCCGCGACCGCAGCTCCGCCCCCAGGCGCGACTGCAGCAGCCCGCGGGCCGACTCGAGCGCCTCCTGCGTGGCCCGCGCGTCGCGCGGCTTCAGCGTCGTGAACCACACCTTCGCCTCGCGGACGTCCTGGGTGGCCTCGACCTGCGTGATCGTCACGAACCCGAGGCGCGGGTCGGAGAGCCCGGCGACCGCCTCGGCCAGCACCTGCTGGAGGGCGGTGTCGACCCGGCGCATCCGGGTGCTGCGGGGCTTGCGGGCCACCGGCTCAGTACCCGGGGTCGCCGGATACGGCGACCAGCTCGCGGGCCTCGCCCACCACCTGGAACGCCTCGTCGGAGTGGAGCATCCGCAGCGCGTCGGACACGCGCTCGTCGGTCTCGCCCGCGGCCCGCCCGACCACCGCCAGGGTGAGCCGGGACCGCTGCCACAGGTCGTGGTGGTCGACCTCCGCCACCGCA
This sequence comes from Miltoncostaeaceae bacterium, assembly GCA_035698305.1. Lineage (GTDB taxonomy): Bacteria > Actinomycetota > Thermoleophilia > Miltoncostaeales > Miltoncostaeaceae > Miltoncostaea. The sequence goes on from DASSBX010000384.1 coordinate 4,574, forward strand.
CAGGCGAAGCGGCGCGTGAGCGCCGCCTTCACCCGGTGGAGCTCCTTGCGCTTGGTCTTGAGCGAGGAGCCGTCCGGCAGGTGCAGGTCGACCGTGAGGATGCCGACGTGCCCGAACGACACGACGGCATCACTCCGACTCGGAGTCGGACTCGCCCGCCCCGCCGGATGCGCCCGCCGCCGGCGCCGCGGCCACCGGCGCGGCCGCCTGCTCGGTGCGGGCGACCTCGCGGAGCTCGTAGGCCTCGATCTGGTCGCCTTCCTTCACGTCGTTGTAGTCCTCGATGAGGAGGCCGCACTCGAAGCCGGCGGCCACCTCGCGGGTGTCCTCGTTGAAGCGCTTCAGCGACGCGATCCTGCCCTCGTGGACGACGGTGCCCTCGCGGATGAGGCGGACGTGGCTGTTGCGGCGCACGATCCCGTCCTGCACGTAGCAGCCGGCGATCGTGCCGATGCGGCTCGCGCGGAAGGTGGCCCGCACCTCAAGCTGCCCGATGACGTCCTCGACGATGTCGGGCTCCAGCAGGCCGACCAGGGCGTCGCGGACGTCCTCGATGGCGCGATAGATGACCCGGTACGTGCGGATGTCGACGCCCTCGCGCTCGGCGAGGGTGTTGGCCTCGGGCCGCGGCCGGACGTTGAAGCCGATGATGATCGCCTGCGACGCCGACGCCAGCATCACGTCGGACTCGTTGATGGCCCCCACGCCGGTGTGGATGACGCGGAGGCGCACCTCGGTCTGCTCCACCTTGTTGAGGGCGTCCTCCAGGGCGCCGACGGAGCCCTGCACGTCGCCCTTGATGATGATGTTGAGCTCCTTGAGCCCGCCCTCCTTGATGCGCGCGAAGAGGTCGTCGAGCGACACGGGCCGGCGGTTGGCCAGCTCCTCGGCGCGCAGGCGCTGATCGCGCTCGCCGGCCATCTGGCGGGCGGCCCGCTCGTTCTCGACCACCCGGAAGCGCTCGCCCGCGTCGACGACGCCGCCGAGGCCCAGGACCTCCACCGGCACCGACGGGCCGGCGGTCTCGAGGGTCTCGCCCACGTAGTCGGCCATCGCGCGCACGCGTCCGAAGACGTTGCCGGCCACGATCACGTCGCCCACCCTGAGGGTGCCGCGCTGCACCAGCAGCGTCGCGACGGGGCCGCGGCCCGGGTCGAGGCGCGACTCGATGACGGCGCCCGACGCCTCCGGCTTCGGGTTGGCCTTCGGCTCGGCGTCGGCGTCGGCGACCAGCAGCACCGTCTCGAGGAGGGTCTCGATGCCGGTGCCCTCGAGGGCCGACACGTTCACGAACTCGTGGGTGCCGCCCCAGTCGGACGGGATGACGTCGCGCTGCGACAGCTCCTGCTTGACCCGGTCCGGGTTGGCGCCGGCCTTGTCCACCTTGTTGACGGCCACCATGAACGGCACCTCGGCCGCCTTGGCGTGGTCGATCGCCTCGACGGTCTGCGGCATGACGCCGTCGTCGGCCGCCACCACGATGACCGCGACGTCGGTGATCTTGGCGCCGCGGGCGCGCATGGCGGTGAACGCCTCGTGGCCCGGGGTGTCCAGGAAGGTGATGTCCCGGTCGCCGTGGTGCACCTGGTAGGCGCCGATGTGCTGGGTGATGCCGCCGGCCTCGCCCGCCGCCACCGCGGTGGAGCGGACCGCGTCGAGCAGCGACGTCTTGCCGTGGTCGACGTGACCCATGATCGTGACGACCGGCGCGCGGGGGACCAGGTCCTCCTCGGCGTCGTCGAAGACCTCGGGACGCTCGGCCTCCTCCTCGGCGTGGACGATGTCGACCTTGCGCTCCAGCTCGGCGGCGATGAGCTCGATCGCGTCGTCCGAGAGGGACTGCGTGATCGTGGCCATCTCGCCGAGGCCCATCAGCGTCTTGATGATCTGCGACGTCGGGATCTCGAGGATCTCGGCGAAGTCCTTGACCGTGGAGCCCGACGGGACGTCGACCTGGGGCATGTCGGCCGGCGCCACCGTCGGCACGGCCTTCTCCTCCGGGCGCGGGCCGCCCTGGCGGCCGCGCCGGTCGCGGCCCTGGTTGGCCGGGCCGCGACGGCCGGCCTGCGGGTCGATGACCACACGGCGCCGCTTGCCGCGGCCGCCGCCACCTCCGCCCGGACCGCCTCCGCCCGGACGCCCGGCGGCGGCGGCACCGGCCCCGGCGCCGCCGCCGGGACGCTGGCCGCGCTCGGCGGCCGCCTGGCGCTCCGCCTGCTTGGCGGCGGCCTGCCGATCCACCTCGGCCTTCTGCGCCGCCGCCTCGCGCTCGGCCTTCTGCGCGGCGGCGCGCTCCTCCGCCGCCTTGCGCTCGGACGCCGGGGTGCGGTCGAACTGCGGCAGGCGCTGCGGCGCCGCGGGCGCGGCGGGACGCACCGGCTGGCGGCGTGCCTGCGGCTGGGGGGCGGCGGGGGCTTCCGCGGCGGGTGCCGGGGCCTCGGCCTTCGCGGCCGGGGCTGGCTCGGCGGCCGGCGTCTCCGCCGGAGCCGCAGCCGTCTCGGCGGGCGCGGCGGGGGCCTTCGCAGCGGGCGCGGCGGGCGCGGGAGCCTCGGCCTCCGCGGCCGGGGCCGGGGCCTCGGCCTTCGGCTTCGGCTTCGGCGCGGGCTTCTCGGCCTTCGCGACGGGCGCGGGGGCCTCGGCCTCCGCGGCCGGCGCGGGCGCCGGCTCGGCCGTCGGCTTCGGGGCGGCCTTCGGCTGCTCGGCCTTCGGCGTCGCGGGCGCGGGCTCCGGCGCGGTCTCCGGCTTGGGGTAGCGGTTGGGGTTCAGGACGTGCAGCGCCTCGGCCACGTCGACCGTCGACGACGCCGTCTTGACGTCGACGCCGGCGCGCTGCAGGCGCTGCAGGACGAGGGAGCTGGGGAGCCCCTCCTCCTTCGCGATCTCGTAGATCCGCTTCTTGTTGTCCGTCGTCACTTCAGCCATCTGTCCTCCCGCCGACCGCCCCGACCCCGGGGTCGATCCTCAGCTCACCGCCGACGCGCGCGCCCCGCTGGAAGGCGCGACGCGCGACGGCGCGTTCGAAGCACTCGTCCCTCCGGCACACGTACAGGCCCCGTCCCCCCATCCGGCCCGCCTCGTCGCGGACCAGGCGGTGGACGCCCCCCTCCGGCGCGGCGACGAACCGCACCAGCTCGGGCTTCCCCCGCCGGGCGCCGCAGCCCAGGCAGCGCCGCTCGGGGACGTGGGGCACGCGTGTCGTCGCGACCTCTACCCCTCGGCCTCCTCCTTCGCACCGTCCGCCGCCGCGCCCGCCCCCACGGGGGCGAGCTCGGAGACGCGCTCCCAGCCCTTCTCGGAGCTGGCCTCCTCGAGCTCCTCGGCGGTGAGGACCCGCCCGAGGGCGGTCTCGACCTCGGCGAGCCGCGAGTGCGCCGGCAGCGCGCAGTACCGCGTGCCGCTGATCGCGGCGTTGGGGCAGCGCTTGCCGGTGCGCAGGATCGCGGCGCAGCGCGACACGCCCGCCTCGGTCTCGTCACCGTACTCGTCCGACTCCTCCTCGCGGGCGAACGTCGACTCGCTCTTGATGTCGATGTGCCACCCGGTGAGGCGCGCGGCGAGCCGCGCGTTCATGCCCTCGCGCCCGATCGACAGCGACAGCTGGTCGTCGGGGACGATGACGGTGGCCTGCCGGTTCTCGTCGTCCACGAGCACCTCGCGCACGCGGGCGGGCGAGAGCGCCTTGGCGACGTACCGGGCCGGCTCGTCGTTGTAGGGGATGATGTCGATCTTCTCGCCGCGGAGCTCGCTCACGACCATGCGGACGCGCGACCCGCGGGGGCCGACGCACGCGCCCACCGGGTCGACGCCCTGGACGTGGGAGATCACCGCGATCTTCGACCGCCAGCCGGGCTCGCGGGCGACGCCGCGGATCTCGACGAGGCCGTCGGCCATCTCCGGCACCTCGAGCTTGAAGAGCTCGCGCACCAGCTGGTCCGAACGGCGGCTCACGATGACCTGCGGGCCCTTGGTGGAGCTGCGCACCTCGATGATCACGGCCTTGATGCGGGCGCCGTGGTCGTAGCGCTCGTTGTGGACCTGCTCGCTCTCCGGCAGCAGCGCCTCGACGCGGCCGAGGTCGACGAGCGTGTACCGGGAGTCGGACTGCTGGATGATCCCGGTCACGACGTCGCCGACGCGGTCGACGTACTCCTCGTACATCATCTCGCGCTCGGCCTCGCGGATCCGCTGGAGGATCACCTGCTTGGCCGTCTGCGCGGCGATGCGCCCGAAGTTGTCGGACGAGACGTCCACCTGGTGGATGTCGGCGAGGTCGTAGGCGGTCCAGTCGATGTCCGGCGGCGGCGGCTCGTACTCGGCCGGGTCGACGCCCTCCGGGACCACCGGCTCCTCGCGCGGCAGCGTCCGCAGCTCCTCGCCCTCCGGAGGCACGAGCTCGTAGACGCGCATCTCGCCGTCCTCGCGGTCGATCTCGACCCGCGCGAACTCCGCGGCGTCCGGCGTCTTCTTGTAGGCGGCGAGCAGGGCGTCCTCGAGGGCCACGATCAGGGTCTCGGAGTCGATCCCCTTCTCGCGCTCGATCTGCTTGATGGCCTCGATGATCTCTCTGTTCACCTGTCACTCCCCAGAACGAACTCGCGACCGCGGGCCCACCTGGCCCGTGCCGCGCCGAAAACCGCGTGTCCCATCACCCGAACGCCTCCTCGTCCTCGAAGGCGTGCGCGCGGCGCACCTCGGTGTACGGGATCTCCACGTCCCCGTCCGCGGCGGAAAGCCGCAGGGACGCGTCACCGGCATCCACCAGGGTACCCGTAAACGACCGGCGCCCGCCGGGACCCGCCGTCTGGACCCGCACCCGCCGGCCGACGGCGCGGCGGAAGTGCTCTGGCGTCCGCAGCGGCGGCTCCGGACCGGGGGACCACACCTCGGCCCCGTACCGCTCCAGCAGGCCGGCATCCTCGAGCACCTTGGTGACGGCGGCGCAGACGTCGTGGTCGACGCCGGCCGGGTGGTCGATGACCAGGCGCAGCGTGCCGCCCTGGGCGGGCAGCAGGGTGAGCTGCAGCAGGTCGACCTCGGGCATCCGCTCCTCGAGCGCCCGCTCGACCAGCCCCTCCAGGTCCAGCCTCTCGGCCACCGCCATCCTCACCTCCCCCGCGTCGCCCGACGGCCACAAAAAAGGTGGGTTCGTCACCCACCTCCCGTCCCCGCCCGTCGCCATCCGTACGAAGAGTGGAGGTTACCACCCGGGGCGGAGCCACTCGAAAGGGCGCGCCCCGCCCCCTCGGCGGGCGCGCCCCATGCGCTCGGCGGCCTACGCGGCGACGGTCAGCCCGGGACGGCCGGCCGCGGCGCCTGCGGCGCCGGCGGGCCGGAAGGCGTGGGCGGTGTTGCCCCAGCCCCGTCGCCCCCAGACCTCCACCCGCTCGACGCGTCCGTCGCGCTCCAGCGCCCGGAGCGCACCGCGCACCGACGTGGCCGCCGGGCCGGCGCCCTCATGGCCGAACGACAGCCGCTCGCGCACGTCGTCGGCGCTCCACAGCACCTCCGGCGCGCCGGCCAGCACCCCCATCACCACCTCGGCCAGCTCCGGCTCGCTCCACCGCGCCGCCGGACGGCCCCGCCTGAAGTCCCGCATCCCCGTCATCCCCGTCCTCCGAAACCGCTGCAAACGTCCCGTATTGTAGCACGGCAACCGAACAGGTGTTCTCTCGGGGGTGCGAGCGCCGGGCCGGCGGTCGGCCCTGATCCTCGACGGCCTCCGGCGCGGGAGTGGCCGGGCGGCCGCCCTCCGGGACCGATGGCCCGGAGGGCGACCGTCGCCGGCGCCCTAGAGGCCGACCCGGGTCTGCAGCGCGTTCGCGCGCCGCACGGCGGCCTGGGCGATGCGCTGGTTCACCCGCAGCTGACGCACCGTGAAGGTCACCGTCCCG
>DASSBX010000385.1:0-7485 GCA_035698305.1 Miltoncostaeaceae bacterium
GCGGGTGCTGCGGCCGGGCGGCCGCGTCGTCGTCCACGACCTGGCGTGGGGTGCGGGGGCGCCGCCCGCCGCCCGCGACGACCTCGCGGCGGCGGGAATCCACCCCCTCGGCGCCGCCGAGGCGCGCGCGGCCCTCGAGTCGGCCGGCCTGGTCGTCGTCGGGACCCTGGACGGGCCCCTCGACCTGCCCGGCGCGGCGCACGTCGCGCGCGAGGCCGGCCCCCGCATCGGCCTGCAGGTCACCCGGGAGATGGCGCTCGACGGCGCGGTCCGCGGCGCGGCGCGCGCCGGCCGGCAGGCGCTGCCGCGACGGGCCGTGGACCTCCGCGCCATCGTCGCCGTGGGCGAGGTGCCCCTGATCTTGGGTCTCCTGCGCCCGCGCCGATAGCCTCGCCGACGATGCGGATCCGCGCACTCACCCCGGCGGTGCTGCTGGCCGGCCTCGCGCTGCTCGCCACGCAGGCCGCCGCGGCCGGCCCGGGCCGCGCCGTGCCGGCCCCCCCGACCAAGGCGGAGGCCTGGACGGGGCGCGTGGTCGCGACCGTCACGGCACGCGGCGCCCCGAGGGCGACGGCCCGCAAGCGGATGGTCCTCCGCACCACGGCGCCCTTCTCCGGCAACGGCACCGTGCTGCTCATCACCCGCCGGGCCGTCGTCGACGGCGTCCCGTGGGTCGAGGTGCTCCTACCGAGACGGCCGAACGGGACCCGCGGGTGGATCCCGGAGGACGTGCTGGTGGTGAGCCGCACCAAGGTCCGCGTGGCGATCGACCTGAGCGAGCGCCGGCTGCGCGTCTACCGGGCCGGCAGGCGGGTCATGACCGCGCGGATCGCGATCGGCAAGCCCGGCACCCCGACGCCGCGGGGCGCCCACTTCGCCATCGCGGAGCGGATCGACACCAACATGCCGCGCGGGTTCCTGGGGCCGATCGTGCTGCCCCTCACCGGCTTCTCCGAGACCCTCAACGAGTTCGCGGGCGGCGACGGCCGCGTCGCGATCCACGGCACCAGCCTGCCGCAGCTCATCGGGACGCGGGCCAGTCACGGCTGCATGCGCATGCGCAACGCCGACATCGTGCGCCTCGCGCGCCTCGCGCGCCCCGGCACGCCGGTCGCGATCCGCGGCTGATCGCAGCGCGGGCGGTGTCCGAGGGGCCGACGGTGCTGGTGCTCCCCGACCCACCGCTGGCCGACGAGGCGGTGCGGCTCCGCGAGCCCGCCGCGCGCGACCTCGACGCGGTGGTCGCCGCCTGTCAGGACCCCATGGTTCAGCGATTCACCCGCGTCCCGACTCCGTACGGGGTGGCGGACGGCCGGGCGTTCATCCGGGGGTCGGCGGGCCGCCGGCTCATGGGCCAGTCGCTCGAGCTGGTGGTCGCCGACCGCCTGGACGACCGGTTGCTCGGGATGATCGGGCTCATCGCGGACCGGCACGACGCCCTCCGCGCGGAGATCGGATACTGGGTCGCCCCCGACGCCCGCGGACGGGGTGTCGCGACCCGCGCGCTGGCCCTCCTGGCGCGGTGGTGCGTGACGGACGGGGGGCTCCAACGACTGGACCTTCAGGCGGCGACCGCCAACATCGCATCACTTAGGGTGGCGGAACGATGCGGTTTCGTGCGCGAGGGCGTGATGCGCCGATCGTGGTACCGCGGCGGAGGCCGCACCGACATGGTCCTCTTCTCGCTCATCCCGGAGGATTTGGCGTCGTCCCCGCCGAAATAGGCGCACCAATGGGCGAGGAGACGCGTGGCCGAGCAGCCTGACGCGGGGTCGATCTGGGAGGACGGCCTCGGCCGCCGCGACGTCGATGCCCGGGTGCTGTCCCGCGACGAGGTCGCGCTGACCGCCGACCCCCAGTCGGTCAGGTACGGCGACGGCGACGCGCGCGTCACCGCCGAGGCGGTCGTCGCCGGCCCCGCCTTCCGGGGGCGGCCCGTGGTCGACGTGCGCGTGAGCGAGGGCCTGCGCCCGCTCTACCTGCGCATGACGCCGGATCAGGCGCGCCGGGCGGCCGAGGTGCTGGCCGCGGCCGCGGACCGCGCCGACGCGGAGGGGGCCGGTGGGTCCGGTGCGCCTCGAAGCTGACAAAGGCTGCAGCTTCCGGTGGAGTCGCGGAGACGACCGTCCTACCCTGCGCGGATGGCGATGAGGCGCCTCACGGACCTGCCGGCCGGCGCCCTCGCCCGGGCGCTGTTCGCCGCGGTGCCCGACGGGATCCTGGTGCTCGACGGCGACGGGGTGGTCCTCGACGCCAGCGACGCCCTGTGCGACATGCTCGGCTACTCGCGCGCCGAGATCGTGGGCCAGGGGCCGCCGCACCCGTGGTGGGTCGAGCCGTCGATCACGGTGGGCGGGCGCCGCTTCCCCGCCCGGCCGGTGCGCGAGGGCGCCGCCGTGCTGGTGCGCCGCGACGGCACCACCACGCCGGCGACGATCCGATCCGTGCCCCTGGACGAGGGCGGCCCCACCGGGACCGTGGTGGTGGTGGAGCGCGCGCCGGTCGCCCCCGGCCTGCCCGCCGGCGGCGACGAGCACCGGGCGGTGGTCGCGGCGATCCACGAGGGCGTGGTGACCCACGGGCCGGACGGCGTCATCCGCTCGTGCAACCCCAGCGCCGAGCGCATCCTCCGCGCCCCCGCCACGGCCATCGTGGGGCGCACCTGGGCGCACTGGCGCCCCGTCCGCGAGGACGGCGCGCCGGTCGGCTCGGATGACGATCCGGCCGCGGTCGCCGCCGCCACCGGGCGCCCCCAGACCGACGCGGTGATGGGCCTGCACCTGGACGACGGCGAGCTGCTGTGGGTGGGCGTCAACGCCGAGCCGGTGCTGGCCGAGGGGGGCCGCACCGCGGGGGTGGTCGCGAGCTTCGCCGACATCTCCGTGCGCCGCCGCCGCGAGGGGCTGGTGAACCGCCTGGGCCGCATCCTCGAGCAGTCGCGCGACGAGGTGTACGTCTTCGACGCGGACACGCTGGCGCTGGTGCAGGTGAACCGCAGCGCCGTCGGCAACACGGGCTACACGATGGACGAGCTCCACCGGATGACGCCGCTGCAGCTGCTGCCGGAGCTCGACGCCGACGCGTTCCACGCGATCACGGAGCCGCTGCGCAGCGGCGACGTCGACCGCGTCCAGTTCGAGACGATCCACTGCCGCCGCGACGGCTCCACCTACCCGGTCGAGATGCGGATGCAGCTGGTGGGGTCGGAGAGCCCCCCGGTGATCGCCGCCGTCGTGCAGGACATCACCGCCCGCCACGCCGCCGAGCTGGAGCTGCGCGGCCGCGAGGCCGAGAACCGCCGCCTGGCCACCGAGCAGGGGGCGCTGCGCCGGGTGGCGACGGCGGTGGCGCAGGAGGACGACCCCCAGGCCGCGTTCGACCTGGTGTGCGAGGAGGCGGTGCGCCTGCTCGGGGCCGCCAGCGGCGGCCTGGTGCGCTTCGAGGGGGAGGGCACCGCCACCCGCATGGGCGCCTGGGGGGCGGTGGGCGCGCCGCCGGCGTTCGCGCACGGGGAGCGGCTCGACGGCGACGGGCTGGCGGGGACGGTGCGGCGCACCGGCCGCGCGGCCCGCATCGACATCCCCGACGAGACGGGCCGGCGCGTCGCGATCGCCGCGCCGGTGCGCGCCGGCGACCACCTGTGGGGCGCGATCGGCGTGCTCGGCGCGATCGACCCGGGGGCGATGCCGGACGCGCCCGAGCGCCTCGGGCGGTTCGCCGAGCTGGTGGGCATCGCCGTGAGCAACGCGGAGGCCCGGGCCCGCCTGGCCGCCCTCGCCGCCACCGACCACCTGACCGGGCTCGCGAACCACCGGACCTTCCAGGAGCGGCTGGCGCAGGAGGTGGTCCGGGCGTCCCGCCACGGCCGCCGGTTCTCGCTGGTGCTGCTCGACATCGACCACTTCAAGCGCGTGAACGACGACCTCGGCCACCAGGCCGGCGACGCGGTGATCCGCGAGACCGCCCGGCGCCTGAACGCACTCACGCGGGCGGGCGACCTGATGGCGCGCGTCGGCGGCGACGAGTTCGCCTGGCTCATGCCCGAGGCGGGCGGGATGGAGGCGTGGCGCGCCGCCGACCGGGCCCGCGAGGCGATCGCGGCCGAGGACTACCCCGGCATCGGCCACATCACGATCTCGGCCGGCGTGTGCGACCTCGATCAGGCGCCTCAGCAGGGCGAGCTGTTCCGGCTCGCCGACGGGGCCCTCTACTGGGCGAAGCAGCACGGTCGCGACGTCGCGTTCCTCTACTCGCCCGAGGTGGTGGAGGTGCTGTCGGACGCCGAGAACGCCGAGCGGCTCACCCGGCTCCAGGCGCTCCAGAGCATCCGGGTGCTGGCGCGCGCGGTGGACGCGAAGGACCGCTCCACCCGGCAGCACTCCGAGCGCGTCGCGGAGGTCGCGCGCGTGCTCGCCGACATCCTGGGCTGGACGGCCGAGGACGCGTCGGCGCTCCGCGACGCCGGGTTGGTGCACGACGTGGGCAAGATCGCCGTGCCGGACGCGATCCTCTTCAAGCCCGACACGCTCACCTCGGAGGAGTTCCACCGCGTCAAGGCCCACGCCGCCCTGGGGGCGGAGATCGTGGCCGACGTGCTGTCGCCCGCGCAGGTGTCGTGGGTGCGCGGCCACCACGAGCGGTGGGACGGACGCGGCTACCCCGACGGCCTGGCCGGCGAGGACGTCCCGGAGGGCGCACGGATCCTGACGCTCGCGGACGCGTGGGACGTGATGACGTCGGCGCGGCCCTATGGCGCGCCGCTCTCCAGGGAGGACGCGCTGGCAGAGTGTCGGAGGTGCTCCGGCGCGCAGTTCTGGCCGGTGGTCGTCGAGGCGCTCGAGCGCGCCATCGCCGAGGGCCACCTGCCCGCCCCGGAGCAGCGGTGAGATAGGCCAACCCGAGGGGGAGGGACGATGGACCTGAAGGGCAATTCCGTCACCTGGCTCGGCCATGGCACATGGCTCTGGGAGACCTCCGAGGGCAAGCGGCTCCTCGTCGACTGCTGGCTCGAGGGCAACCCCGCCACGCCCGACGAGTTCAAGGACCCGGCCACCCTGAACCTGGACGGGATCCTCATCACGCACGGGCACTTCGACCACATCGGCGAGGACGGGGCCGAGGCCGTCCGGGTGATCCAGGGCAGCGGTGCCCCCGCGTTCTCACTGTTCGAGGTCGCCGTCTTCCTGGGCGGCAAGGGCGTCGAGGTGACCGGCTTCAACATCGGCGGCTCGGTCGAGGTGGCGGGCGTGACCGCCACGATGGTCACCGCCGTCCACTCCGCCGGCATCACCGGCGGCGGAGGGATGGTCGAGGGCGGCGTGCCCGTGGGGTTCGTCCTCCGCTTCCCGGACGGCCTCGTCGTGTACCAGGCCGGCGACACCGACGTCTTCGGCGACATGGCGCTGATCGCCGAGATCGACCCGCTCGACGTCGCGGTGCTGCCGATCGGCGACTTCTACTCGATGGGCCCGAAGCGGGCGGCCCACGCCGTGCGGCTGCTGAAGGCGCCCCAGGTGCTCTGCGGCCACTTCGGCACGTTCCCCGCCCTCTCGGGCACCCCGGCGGCGCTGCGCGAGCTGGTGGGCGGCGGCGTCGACATCCCGGACATCAGCCCGGGGGACCGGCTGGGCTAGTGGGCTGAGGCCCCGCCGCCGTCCGGCGTCGCCTCGGCGGCGCTGTACAGGTCCGGCTCGAGGTAGATCACCCTGGCGATCGGCACGGCGGAGCGGATGCGTCCCTCCGCCGCGTCGATCACGTCGGCCGCCTCCCGCATGCTGAGCGACCCCGTCAGCTCGAGCTTGGCGGCGACGAGAAGCTCATCGGGGCCGAGGTGCAGGGTGCGCATGTGGATGAGGCGGCGGACGCCCGCCGTCTCCTCGATCGCGTCGAGGATCGCGCGCTGCTGCTCGGGGCGGGCCGACTCGCCGATGAGCAGGCTCTTCATCTCCACCACCAGGATCACGGCGATGGTGACGAGGAGCACCCCGATGGCGATGGTGGCGGCGCCGTCCCAGCGCGGCTCGTCCAGCGTCACCGCCAGCGTGAGCCCGCCGAGTGCGAAGAACAGGCCGAACAGGGCGCCCAGGTCCTCGAGCAGCACCACCGGCAGCTCCGGCGTCTTGGAGCGGCGCACGAACGCCACCCAGCCGAGGCCCCCGCGCACGTGGTTCGACTCCCGGACGGCGGTGCGCAGCGAGAACGCCTCAAGCACCACCGCCACCCCCAGGATGACGAACGCCACCGCCGGCGAGTCGATGTCGTGCGGGTGCCGGAACTTCTCGACGCCCTCGTAGATCGCGAAGAGGCCTCCGATCGAGAACAGCACCAGCGCGACGACGAACGACCAGAAGTACCGGTCGCGGCCGTATCCGAACGGGTGGTCGGGGGTGGCGGGCCGCGCCGCCTGGCGGCCGCCGTGGAACAGCAGGCCCTGGTTGGTGGTGTCGGCCACCGAGTGGATCGACTCGGCCAGCATCGACGACGCGCCGGTGATCAGGAAGCCGACGAACTTGGCGATGGCGATCCCCAGATTCGCGAGGAACGCCGCGAAGATCGCCCGCTTGCTGCCTTCGTGCACGAGGGCACTATCGCAGCCGCCGCGGCCCGCGAGAGGATGGCGGCGGCCAGTTCGAGCGATCAGGAGTCATGCCATGGGGACGCCCACCGGACGCATCGGACGGACAGCCGTCGTCGGCCTCGTGGCCGCGCTCGCCGCAGGCGCGGGGACCGCCTTCGTCGCGACGGGCGCGGGCGGGGGGGCCTCGATGCCCGCGAACAACCCGGTCGACGCCAGGGACGCGGCGCTGAAGGTCATCACCCGGACGATCACCCCGACGCCGACGAGGACGAAGGGGTTCACGGGCTACCAGACCGTGACGATCAGGCCGCCCAAGCAGTACGTCGTGCTCCAGGGGTTCGCCACGCTGTCCGGCGGCAACACCGCGTCGGTGCTCATCACGAGCACGTCGTCCACCGCCGCCCGATACCAGGTGAAGCTGAGGTTCCCCGGCGAGCAGGGCAGGAGCGGGAAGCTGCACGTGAGGGTGCAGTTGATGCCGAAGCAGTAGCCGTCGGGGCCCGGCGGCCGCAGGCGCCGCCGGCCCGCCTGGGCTAGATGTGCAGGTCCTCCGGCTGCAGGCGCCCCTGCGCGAAGCGGGCGCCGGCCAGGTCGGCGGCCCGCGGGAAGGTCTCGTACCGGCCGTGGACGATGAGCTCCGCCAGGCACAGGCCGGCCGCCCACGACTGCATCACGCCGCGGCCCGAGAACGAGTGGATCTCGTAGGCGTTGTCGAGCCCCTCCACCCGGCCGAGCAGCGCCGAGTGGTCGGGCGACAGCTCGTACAGCCCGGTCCAGCCGCGGACGTGGGCGAGGCGGTCGAACGCCGGGATGCGGTGGGCCAGCCGCGGCCAGATCTCCCGCTCGAAGAACGCCTCGCCCTCGTAGCGGAAGTCGTAGCCCGGCGGGTCCGAGGGCGGCGAGTACCC
>DASSBX010000386.1:0-5805 GCA_035698305.1 Miltoncostaeaceae bacterium
CGCCGCCTCGACCGGCGGCGTGCTCGGCTACCCGATGGCGTCCGCCTACGGCGCCACCAAGGGGGGCGTGATCGTGCTGACCAAGACGACGGCCGTCGATCTGGGCCCCACGGTGCGGTGCAACTGCTACTGCCCGGCGGCGGTGGACACGCCGATGGTCTCGAAGTACTTCGAGACCGCCGACGACCCCGACGCCATCATCGCGGCGCTGGTCGGGTCGCACATCATCCCCCGCCTGGGGCGCCCCGAGGAGATCGCGAAGCTCGTCTGCTTCCTCGGCTCCGACGACGCGTCGTGGATCACCGGGCAGTCGTTCATCATCGACGGCGGCTCCCTGGCCTGGCGCGGCACCAACGGCTGACCGGCCCTACTCGCCTCCCGCGCCGCGGGAGGCGAGGAAGCGCTGGTAGCTGGGGAAGTCCTCGGGGAGCACGCCGCGTCCCACCGGGCTGGCGGGCCAGTTCGCGGGCGGCAGGTTGAACGGGTTGTCCGGGCGCGCCTCGCCGAACCACAGCAGGTGCCGGCGCGAGCGGAAGCGCCAGGCGCCGCCGTGGCGGGCGTAGTCGTCCTGGTAGAGGACCGCCTGCTCGACGTACTGCTCGCCCATGTCGATCTGGGCGGTGCAGTAGACGACGCCGCTCGCGGCGTCGTCGTCCTGGAAGTCGATCAGGTGGTTGGTCACCGAGAGCACCGTCGGCCCGAGCCCCTCGAGCCACATGTCGAAGCTGCCCCGGACCGTGTGGATGTCGATGTACGGGTAGGGCAGCGGGTCGGCGGTCTCCAGCCAGAGGGCGGTCAGCCCCGGCACGTCCCGCGAGTCGAAGGTGTACGCGTAGCGGTAGGCGAGCTGGCGGATCTCGTGGACCGCCCAGAGGCGCTCGAGGCTGGGCTCGGTCATGGGTCCTCCCGTCGGGTGTGGGTGATCCCCGCACGCGCGGGGGCGACGACGTGCTCGGCGAAGGCCTCGAGCGCTCCCGAGAGCGCATCGCGGTGCGAGAAGCCCAGGACGAAGCGCTCGACGCCGAGCCGCAGGTGCCGGCCGACCCGCGCCAGGATCTCGGCCGGGTCGCCCACCAGGCCGAGCGGCCCCAGGCCGATGCGCGTCCACGGGTTGGCGCGGCGCGCCAGACGGGCCTCGGCCTGGCCGGGCGCGTCGCCGAGCAGCACGCCGACGCGGGCGACCAGGCCCACGTGGCGCCCGGCCGCGGCGGCCCGCTCCCGGAACGCGGCGGCGAGCGCGGGGAGGTCGTCGAGCCGGTCGGCGGGCGCGTTCCAGAGGTCGGCGTGGCGGGCGGCCACCTCCATCAGCGTCGGCGACGCGCCGCCGGCCAGCACCGGCACGCGGGGCGCCAGCTCGCGCACCGCGCCGATCGTCTCCACCAGGCGCGCCACCCGCTCGCGGTGCGGCGGGAACGGCAGGCCGAAGGCGTCGTGCTCCTGGCGCAGCCACCCCGCCCCGAGCCCCAGGGTGAGCCGCCCCGGCGCCATCTCGTCGAGCGTCGCGACGGCCTTCGCGAGCACCCGCGGAGGCCGGAACGTCGCGGAGATGACCAGCGTCCCCAGCCCGAGCCCGGGCGTCGCCTCGGCCAGGGCCGCCAGCGCCGTCCACGCCTCGAGCACCGGCGTCCGCGGGTCGGGGATGCCGAGCAGGTGGTCCGGCAGCCAGACGTCGTCGTAGCCCGCCGCCTCGGCGCGCACCGCGATCGCCCGGGCATCCGTCCAGGAGACCCCGAACGCGGGCAGCAGCACCCCGAAGCGGGGGGCCGCTACCGGGGGAGCGTCGCGTCCCAGTGGGCCTCGAGCCCCTCGGGGAGCCCGTCGGTCTGCACCCGCGGGCGGACCCAGCGCGACAGCGCCGGAGCGGCCGCCCCCGGCGCCGCCACCACCGCCCACGACTGGCCGAACGCCGCGCGGCCGGCCCGCAGCCGGGCCACCAGGGCCGCGGCGTCGCCGTCCCAGGGCTCGCGCCGCGCCCGCGCCGCCCCGATCCCCGCGGGGCCGAGGGCCGCGGCAGCCCGGTCCCACGCCGCGCTGAGATCCCGCGGGTCGTCGTCCGGGCCGGCCAGGAACCCGGCCGCGCGTTCCAGCGCCGCGTCGCGGCCCGCTCCGGACGCCCACAGCTCCAGGCGCGGCTGGACGGGCGACGGCGTGAGCCGCGCCCGCCGCTCCAGGTTGTGCTCGTTGGCCGGGAGCCCGGCCGGCACCCGCCAGGTGGCCCCCTCGAACAGGAAGGGCGCGGGCGCGAACGCGGTCCGCAGCAGGTCGAGGGCCTCCCCGAAGCGGTCCTCGCGGCCGGGCGCCGGCGTCGCGACGAGGATCAGGCGGCCGCCGCTCGCCACGTCCACCACGGCCGCCTCCTCGGCGACCTCGATCGGATGGGACGCCCCCACCTCGACCTCGGCCGCGATGCGGATGCCCTCGACCCGGGCGGCGAGGGCCGCGGCGGCCACCAGCGGGGCCGACACCAGGGGCGTCGCGCCGAGGAGCACGCCGTCCAGGCCGCTGCGGCGCACGGCCTCCCCGGCGGCCACGAGGTCGTCGAGGTCGCCGACGCCGGTCGGCTCGACGAGGAACCGCATCAGACGGCGGCCGCGGGGGCGGGCTCGAGCAGGGGCACGACCTCCTCGGCCAGGAGGTGCAGCTTCTCGCGCAGCTCCGCCCGCTCGACGAAGTCGAAGTTCACCCGCAGCACCAGGAACTCGACGCCGGCCGCGAAGAGGGCGTTGAGCTCCTCGGCGGCCTGCTCCGGCGGGCCCACGACCTCGGTGTCGTAGATGCGCGCGAGCTGGCGGTCCATCTGCTCGGGCTGCAGGAAGCCGACCTGCCCCTTCAGGACCCACCACGATCCCGCCTCCTCGCGGAAGTGGGCGTCCACCTTGCGCCGGAACTCCTGCGCCCGGCGCCCGTCGGCCTCGACCCACACGTCGCGCAGGGCGCCCACCGTGCCCGGGCGGCCGGCCTGCCCGCGGTAGTCGTCGATGATCCGGCGCAGCTCGTGGGGGCGCAGGGTCTGCGGCAGCATCAGCCCGTGGCCGCGGCTCGCGGCCCGCGCGATCGCCTGGGGCGCCATGCCGCCCACCCAGATCGGCGGCCCGGGCGACTGCGCGGGCGGTGCGTCGCCGTGCTCGCCGGCCCAGACGGCCGCCATCGTGTCGAGCGCCGCGTCCATCAGGCGGCCGCGCCGGTCGCGGCGCAGGCCGACCATGTCGAACTCGGCGTCGCGGTGGCCGAGCCCGGCGCCCAGGTCCACGCGCCCCCCCGAGAGGCGGTCCAGGGTGGCCAGGGAGCGCGCCAGCCGGAGGGGGTCGTGCTGCGGCACCAGGAGGATCGCGTGGCCGAAGCGCACCCGCTCGGTGCGGGCGGCGGCGAACGCCTGGGCGTGGAGCAGCGCCGGGCACCAGCCGTCGTACCAGGCCCGGTGCTCGGCCGACCAGACCGACCGGAAGCCGAGGCGCTCGGCGAGGGCCGCGTCCTCGGCGAACCACTCGTAGAGCTCGGTCGGCGAGGCCGGCGCCGCGGCGGTGGACTGCATCGTCCACAGCCCGACACCGACGGCGTCGAAGGCCGGCGCGCTCATGGCACCGGCACGCCCTCGCCGGGCTCCCACTTGCCGTCGACCGCCTCGTACGGGTAGGCCACCTCCACCAGCAGGCCGTGGCTCGTGGTGGGGGCGACGAACGTCCAGTGCTGCCACGGCACCTGCGGGTCCTGGGACAGCTCGGTGCTGGTGAGGTCCACCCCCGCCTCGACGAGCTTCTCGACCGAGCCGGGCAGGTCGGGCGTGGTGAAGCAGATGTGGTGCACGCCCTCGCCGCGCTTGGCCAGCCGCCTGCCGAGGGGCCCGTCCTCGTTGAGCGGGCACAGGAGCTGGATCTCGCAGCCGTCCGGGTTCACGAAGTTGGCCCAGCTCATGACGTCGCCGCCGGCCTCGAACCGGTCGTAGCGCACGATCTTCGCCTCGAGCTGCGCCGGGTCGAGGACGCCGAGGATCTTGCTCCAGTCCT
The DNA here is from genome assembly GCA_035698305.1 of Miltoncostaeaceae bacterium. Classification (GTDB taxonomy): domain Bacteria; phylum Actinomycetota; class Thermoleophilia; order Miltoncostaeales; family Miltoncostaeaceae; genus Miltoncostaea. The sequence continues at coordinate 4,005 of DASSBX010000386.1, forward strand.
CGATCGCCTTGTCGAGGTCCTTCACGAGGAAGCAGACGTGCGCGAGGGGGCCGCTGGGCATTCGGGGGTCTCCTAGGTCCGGGCTTTGGTCACGCGCGGGCCGCTGCCCCACGCGAAGTCGATGCCGAGACGCACCGCCTCGCGCGTGCTGCGCGGGTCGATCACGTCGTCGATGTAGGCGTGGGCGGCGGCCTCCCAGGGCTCCGACTCGCGGGCCCACTCCTCGGCGAGCCGGCCCACGAGCGCGTCATGGGCCTCCCGGCCGTCGGCCGCGAGCGTCTCCTCGAGCCGGCGCCGGTGCACGGTCCGGACGCCGGTGGAGGCGGCCATGAAGCCGAGCTCCGCGGTGGGCCAGGCGAGGACCAGGTCGGGGTGGGTGGGCCGCCCGCCGAGCGCGAAGTGCCCGCCGCCGTAGGCCTTGCGCACGATCACCGCCACCTTCGGCACCTGCGCGCGCGCCAGCCGGGCGACGACGCCCTCGTAGGCGGCCAGGATCCCGGCGCGCTCGGCCTCCGAGCCGATCATCAGGCCCGGCACGTCCTGGAAGAACGCCAGGGGGATGTTGAACGTGTCGCAGAGGTCGATGAACGCCGCCTCCTTCGACAGGGCGGGGACGTCCATGACCGCGCCGCGCTGCATCGGCTGGCTGGCCACCACGCCCACCGGATCGCCCTCGATCCGCGCGAGGGCGCAGATGACGCTGGTGCCGTGGCGCTCGCCCCACGGCAGCATGCTCTCGGCGTCGACGATCGCGTCGAGCACCTTGCGCATGTCGTAGCCGCGGCGCGGGTCGGCCTTCACGAGCTTGAGCAGCCGCTCGGGGTCGGTCGCGGGCGGCCGCGGCGCGGCGGCCGGAGCCGGGATGGCCGCGCTGTCGGGCATGAAGGCCAGGAACCGGCGCAGCGCGGCGAACGCCGCCCGCTCGTCGTCGGCCACCGCGTGGGCCGAGCCGCTGACGCCGGCGGCGACCGCGGGCCCCCCGAGCTCGTCGTGTGTCAGGTCCTCGCCGATCGCCGCCGAGACCACCGGCGGGCCCGAGAGCGCGAGCGCCGCGTCGGGGACCATCACCACGTAGTCGCCCATGGCGGCGTGGAGGGCCGAGTCGCCGTAGCTGGCGCCGAGCACGGCCGCGAGCCGCGGGATCTCGGGGTGCCCGGGCGGCGCCTGGACGAACGTGCGGAAGTCGAACGGCAGGCCGGAGAAGCGCCACCCCATCACGTCGGGGATGCGCCCGCCGTCGTTGTCGCTCAGGCAGATCAGCGGCAGGCCCTTGCGCCCCGCGAACGCCGCGAGGCGGTTCTGCTTGCGCATGTTCACCTGGGCGGTCGTGCCCGCCAGCACGGTGGCGTCGACCGCGAGGATGCAGACCCTGCGGCCGTCGACGCGCGCGAAGCCCGAGACGATCGCGTCGGCCGGCGCCGGCGCCTCGCGCCGCAGCTCCGGCTCGGCCAGCAGCCCCAGCTCGTAGAACGTGCCCGGGTCGACGAGCGCGTCGATGCGCTCGCGGGCGGTCAGCCGCCCCGATTCGTGGTGGCGGGCCACCCGCTCGGGGCCGCCCATCGCCAGCGCCGCCGCGCGGCGGCGCTCCAGCTCGGCGACGCGCTCGGCCGTGTCCGGGGGCGGCGGCCCGGGGGGCGTCGTGCCCCCCCGGCGGTGGGGTCGGCGCTCATCGTCCCTCGAACGCGGGCGGGCGCTTCTCGAGGAAGGCCGCGACGCCCTCCGCATGGTCCGCGCTGCCCTGGAGCATGGCCACCGCGTCGATGGAGTTGGGGTAGCGGTCCCAGGCGTCCCAGCCCAGGAA
>DASSBX010000387.1:0-2174 GCA_035698305.1 Miltoncostaeaceae bacterium
CCCGACGTCGGCTCGTCGAGCACCAGCAGCTCCGGCCGGTGCATGAACGCCAGGACCAGCCCCACCTTCTGGCGGTTGCCGCGCGAGAGCGCCTCGATGCGCCGGTGGAGCTCCAGCCCAAGGCGCTCCGCCAGGGCCGGCGCGTCGCCCGTCCCCGCGAGCCGCCGGACGCGCGCGGCCAGGCGCACGTGGTCTGCGGCGGTCATCCGCCCGTCCAGGCGCAGGTCGCCGGGCAGGTAGCCGACGCGCGCGCGCAGCGCCGGCCCGGAGGCCCGCACGTCGCACCCGAGCAGCGAGACGCGACCCGATGTCGGCCGGATCAGGTCGAGCATCACCCGGATCAGCGTCGACTTGCCGGCGCCGTTCGGGCCCAGGACCCCGAACAGCTCGCCACGCTCGACGCGGAGGTCCAGCGACGCGATGCCGCGCGCACCGCCGCGATACGTCTTGGTGAGGGCAGCGGTCTCCACCGCGGCGACCGCGCCCCCCGGCGCGGGACGCGCGCGGAGCGGGTGGTCGGTCGTCGTGGTCACCGGAAGGCCGCGGCGTCGACGGTGGCGCGGAAGAACTCGCGCACCTCGCCGTCGGCCCCGCGCCAGCCGGCGCGGAACGCGCCCGGCAGGGTCACGCCGGCCTGCGTCAGCCCGCCCTCGCAGGCGACGTGGAAGCGGTGCATGCCCCACCCGTCGCCGTGGGGGTCGCCCCAGCGGGGCTGCTCGACCTCCAGCAGCACGCCTCCCTCGTCCACCGTGATCGCCACCTCGTGCTCCCATGGCCCGATCGTCACGTGGAACCGCGCGTGGTCGCCGTCGCCGCCGGGCGACCAGCGCACGCGGGGGTCCAGCGCGAACGGGGGGCACAGGATGGTCTCGCCCGCGAGGCGCCCGGCGGCGCTCCGCGACACGTCGGGCCCGGAGGCGCGCATCACGGGGATCCCCAGGATCGCCCAGCGCATCGCGCCCTCCCCGCCCGCGTACCGGTCGGCGCCGCGGATCGCGAGCGGCCCGCGGCCGGCGGTGGCGGCCCAGGTGAACGCCTCGCCGGCGTCCAGCACCTGGCGGGCCCGGAACGGCCGCCACCGACCGACGAGGATCTCGCCGTGCATCCGCAGCTCGGCGCTGCGCAGTCCCTCGGCGCCCGGCGGCACCGCCCGGTCGAGCCAGCGGCGCGCGGCGGGCGGGAGGTCGGCCCGTCGGGTCGGGGACGTCTGGGGGGTTGCCGGCGGCATGTCACGAGCTTCACAGACGGGCTCCGGGGGGCGACGGGGTGGGCGCGGAGCGGCCCTGCGGCGTTCCCCGGATGCGGCTGGGGCGCCGACCCCATGCCGTCGCGGCCCGCGGTCGCCAGACTGGGGATGTCGCCCGGCCGGGGCGCGAGACGGGAGGCATCGGATGCGCGAGGGCTTCACGCGGGTGGTCTGCGGGGTGGACGGCAGGCGCCTGGGGTTCGAGGCGGCGCGGCAGGCCGCGCGGCTCACGTCGCCGGAGGGGCGCGTGACCCTGGTGGGCGTCGTCGAGCTGTTCGCGGCCCTCGCGGGACGCTGGGGCGAGGAGCCCGCGCGGAGGCGCCCCCGGACGTCCGACGACCGGTCGCTGGACGAGTGCGTGGCCGAGCTGACGGAGCGGGCGCAGGCGTCGCTCGCGTGGGCCGAGGCGCAGACGGCGGGGGCGGCCGAGGTGCGCAGCCGGGTGGTGGAGGGCGAGGTGCACGATGGGCTGCTCGGCGCGGCCGGTCAGGAGGACGCCGACCTGGTGGCGGTGGGGGCGCACGGCGGCGGGCGCCTCACCGGGGCGCTCCTGGCCGAGGCGGCGGCGCTGGTGCTGCACGACGCGCCGTGCTCGGTGCTCGTCGCGCGCCACGGGTTCGACCCCGCCCGCTTCCCCGTCCGCGTGGTGGTCGGCGTCGACGGCTCGGAGGAGTCGCTGGCGGCCCTGGAGGCCGCGTCCGGCATCCGCCGCCGCGCGGGCGGCACGCTCGTGGTGGTGACGGCGGGCGCCGACCAGGATGCGGCCGTCGCGGCGCTCGACGGCCTCGCCGACCCCCACGAGCGCGTCGCCACGCCCGAGCGCCCGGTCGACGCGCTCACGACCGCCGCGCGCACGGCCGACCTGACGGTCGTCGGGTCGCGCGGCCTGCACGGCCGGCAGGCCCTCGGGAGCGTCAGCGAGCGCGTC
>DASSBX010000388.1:0-3685 GCA_035698305.1 Miltoncostaeaceae bacterium
GAGGCGCGTCAGCGTGCTCGCCGCGTCGTTGGTGTGGATGGTCGCCAGCACCATGTGGCCGGTCAGGGCGGCCTGCATCATGATCTGGGCCGTCTCGCCGTCGCGGACCTCGCCGATCATGATCACGTCCGGGTCGCTGCGCAGCATCGCCCGCAGGCCGGTGGCGAACGTGAGGCCCGCCTTGCTGTTCACCTGCACCTGGTTGATGCCGGCCAGGCGGTACTCGACCGGGTCCTCCACCGTGATGATCTTGCGGTCGCCCGTGTTCAGGTTGTGCAGTGCGCCGTACAGGGTGGTCGACTTGCCCGAGCCCGTGGGGCCGCTCACCAGCACCGCCCCGTACGGGCGCCGGTAGCACGACTGGAAGCGCTCCAGCGAGTCCTGGGCGAAGCCCAGCTCGGTGAGCTTCCGCATCGCGTTCGACGTGTCGAGGATGCGGATCACCACGCCCTCGCCGTGGACGGTCGGCACCGTCACCACGCGCAGGTCCAGGCGGTGGCCGGCGGCGGTCAGCGACACGCGCCCGTCCTGCGGGACGCGCCGCTCGGCGATGTCCATCTCCGCCATCACCTTGATACGGCTCACCACCTCCCGCGACAGGGCCGACGGGATCGCCGCCACCGTCCGCAACACGCCGTCGATGCGGTAGCGCACCAGCATCTCGTCGGGCTGGCTCTCCAGGTGGATGTCGGACGCCCCCTCCTCCACCGCGCGCTCCACCACCGAGCCCACCATCCGGACCACCGGGGCGGAGCCGCCGGAGATGGCGGAGAGGTCGGCGCCGGCCTCGTCCAGGCCGTGGCCGCCCGTCAGGCCGGGGCCGGCCTCGCGGACCAGGCCCGACAGGAAGTTCGAGCCGCTGACCGAGTCGGCGTTGAGGAACGCCTCGATCTCGGTCTCGAGGGCGAGCGCCGGCCGGATGTCGCGGCTGATGAGCATCCGCAGGTCGTCGATGGTGAGGACGTCCGTGGGGTCGGCCATCGCCAGCACCAGGGCGCCGCTCGACTCCACCGCCAGGGGCACGACCTTGTAGCGGCGGCGGCTGCGCTCGTCCAGGAGGTTCAGGACGGCCCCGTCGATCGGGCCGCCCAGGCGGGCGCGCGGGACGTTGAGCCGGCGGGCGAGGCCGTCGCCCAGCACGTCCGGGGTGACGCTGCCCATCGCCACCAGGATCTCGCCGAGGCGGCCGCCGCCCTGCTTCTGGCGCTGCAGCGCCGCCTCCAGCACGGGACGGGTGATGGCGCCCATCTCGATGAGCACCTCGCCGATCCCGCGCGGCGGCGCCGCGACGGTGGTGGACCCCGGATTCGCCATCGGTGAACTCTCCCTCTCGGACGTGCCTCGGGATCCCATCGGCGCGACGGGTGCCGTCCTGAGGCCCGCGCACGCCGACGGTCGCGTCCCTCCCGGCCGCCTCACGTCGCCGCGCGTCCGGTCGATGAGGCCATGATGTCCGGAACCCTCCGTGGAACGATCGAGATCGCGCGGCTCGCCGGCGCCATGGCGCGCGCCGGCCGCCGCCGCGCGTCGATCCCCCGGGCGGACGCGCCCGCGGAGCGCCTGGGCGACGCCCTCGTGCGCCACGGCCTGGTCTCGCCGGCCGACCTGGAGCGCGCCCTCGCCGCCCACCGCCGCAGCGGCGAGCGCCTGGGCCGCGTGCTGCTGTCGATGGGCCTGGTGCGGCGGCAGGACCTGCACCGCGTGCTCGGCGAGCTGTGGGGCATCGGCTTCTGCGACCTCACGGAGACCGACCTGGACGAGCGCCTCGTCCGGCAGATGGACCCGTCGCGCATGGCGGCGGAGGGCTGGCTGCCGGTCGACCGCAGCGGCGACGTGGTGTGGGTCGCCACGGCCGAGCCGCCACACCCGCGCGTCGCGCAGGCCCTGTCACGCGAGCTGGGCGCGGAGGTCGAGGTCCGGTTCCTGGCGACCACCGAGTGGGACGTCAACGCGGTGCTCCGCTCCGTGTTCGCCGACCGGCTGGCCGACGAGGCCGCCAACGCCCTCTTCGAGCGCGACCCGCTCGCCTCCGCCCGCCACGGCCTCACCCGCGGCCAGCGGCTCGCGCTGCTGGCGGCCGCGGCGGCGACCGCCGGGATGTTCACGTGGAGCCCGGTGATGGCCGGGATCGTGCTCTGCTCGATCGCGAACCTCGCGTTCCTCACGGCGGTGGGCTTCAAGCTCGTGACCGCCCTGGCCGGGTGGCGCTCGGTGCGCCGCGGCGCGGTGGCCGCCGGGGCCCGGATCCGCGACGACGCGCTGCCGGTCTACACCGTGCTGGTGCCGGTGTTCCGCGAGGCGAACATCGTCGGCGGCCTGGTGCGCCACCTCCGCGAGCTGGACTACCCCCAGGAGAAGCTCGAGATCCTGCTGCTGATGGAGGAGGAGGACGCCGAGACGCTGGAGGCCGCGCGCGCCGCCCACCCGCCGGAGATGGTCAAGTTCGTCGTCGTCCCGCGGGGCCGCCCCCAGACCAAGCCGCGCGCCTGCAACATGGGCCTCGTCTTCAGCCACGGCGAGTTCCTGGTGATCTACGACGCCGAGGACCGCCCCGAGCCCGGCCAGCTGCGCGAGGCCGTCGCGGCGTTCCGCGCGGGCGGTGACGAGCTGGTGTGCGTGCAGGCGCGCCTCAACTACTTCAACGCCCGCGACAACCTGCTGACGCGGATGTTCACGCTCGAGTACTCGTGGTGGTTCGACTACATGCTCCCCGGCCTCGACGCGCTGGGGCTGCCGATCCCGCTGGGCGGCACGTCCAACCACTTCCGCACCTCCGCCCTGCGCCGGCTGGGCGGGTGGGACGCCTGGAACGTCACCGAGGACGCCGACCTGGGCCTGCGCGCCGCGGCGGAGGGCTACACCGTCGGCGTCATCCCCTCCACCACCTACGAGGAGGCCTGCGGTCGCTACTGGCCGTGGATCCGCCAGCGCACCCGCTGGATCAAGGGGTACATGCAGACGGCCCTCGTCCACACCCGGCGGCCCGTCCGGACCGCGCGGGCGGCGGGGGTGCGCGGCGTGGCCGGCCTGCTGCTGCTGGTGCTCGGGACGCCGGTGATCTTCCTGCTGGCGCCGGTCATGTGGCTCATCACGCTCGTGTGGCTCACGCACTTCGCGGGCGCCCCGGAGATCCCCGACCTGCTGCCCGGCCCGATGGAGGTGGTGGGCGCCGTCAACCTGGTCGTGGGCAACCTGATGATGGTGGCGCTGAACGCCCTCGCCGTCGGGCGGCGGCGGATCCACCACCTGCTGCCCTACGCGCTGCTGAACCCGCTCTACTGGTGCCTGCACTACGTCGCGGCCTGGCGGGCCCTCCACCAGCTGATCCGCAACCCGTTCCACTGGGAGAAGACGCCGCACGGCCTGACCAGCGAGGAGGCAGTGCTCGCGGTGGGCGGCTCGGCGGAGCACGCCGCCCTGCAGGGCGCCCGCCCCTAGTGTTCCGCGTCGGAAGTTCGTATGGGATTCCCGAGCGAATCCCCCGCCGGGCAAGGACGCAGATCCGGCGCAATATCGGGAATATTGCGCCGGTCGAGGACGCCGCCCGGCGATGGGATGCAGCCGGGAATCACCACGCAATTTCTGGCGCGGGACACTAGGCGTCCCCCGCCCAGCCGGGGCGCACGAGGCCCGTCTCGTACGCGTAGACCACCAGCTGGGCGCGGTCACGGGCGCCCACCTTGAG
>DASSBX010000389.1:0-9909 GCA_035698305.1 Miltoncostaeaceae bacterium
GGCGATGCCCGGCAGGTCCACCTCGCCCGCCGACGGCGGGGCGGTGGGCTCCGACGCCGCGGGCGTGCCCTCGGCCGGCGGCGCGGCCGGCTCGGGGGCGGCGGGCTCCGTCGCCAGCGCCTCGGCGGGCGCCGACCCCTCGGGCGCGGCCTCGTCCGCGGGCGCGGACGCATCGGCCGGCGGCGCCTCGGCCTGCTGCGCGACGGCCGGCGGCTCGGCGACCGCCGCACCGCCGTCGTCGGCGCGCGCGAGCGCGGGCGCCGCGAGGGCCATGAGCAACGCGGCGAGCAGGACGCCGAGCCAGGCGATGCGGGGGGCGGAGCGCAGTTGGGTCACGCGAGGACCATGGTTCACCGTCAGGTGCCTGACACGGCTGTCACAAGCGCCGCATGATAGCCGCGAGATCGCGGCCGAGTCACACGTTTCCGCATGTCAATTTCCCGCTCCTTGCGGGTTTCTTTGGTGGCGCATCTCTCAGGTCCGGCGCCGTCCCGGCCGAGGCCGATGCGGTGCGCGGTGCACCCGCGTCACGGGCGGCGCGCCAGCAGCTCCTCGGCGTGGCGGCGGGCGCCGGCGTCGCCCTCGCCGGCGCCGAGCATCCGCACGAGCTCCTCCACCAGGGCCTCGTCGGCCACCGGCTCGATCCGGGTGGTCGCGCGCCCGGCCTCGTCGATGCCCTTCACCAGGCGGTGGTGCGCATCCGCCATCGCGGCGACCTGGGGCAGATGGGTGATCACGATCACCTGGCGGCCCTCCGCGAGCGCCCGCAGGCGGGCGCCGACGGCGGTGGCCGTGACGCCGCCGATGCCGGCGTCCACCTCGTCCAGCACCCACGTGGCGTCGTCGGCGGCCGCCGCCACCCCGTGGAGGGCCAGCAGCACGCGCGACAGCTCGCCGCCCGACGCCGCCGCCGCGAGCGGCGCCTCCGGCAGCCCCGGGTTGGCGCGAAGCCAGATGACGCACGAGTCGTGCGGCGGGTCCCCCGGGTCCTCGACCAGCTCGACCCGCAGCTCGGCGCGCGGCATCGCGAGGTCGGCCAGTTCGGCCTGCACCGCCTCGGCCAGGCGGGGCGCCGCGGCGGCGCGGGCCTCCCGCAGCGCGGCGGCCAGCGCGACCGCCTCGTCCATCAGCGACTGGTGCTCCTCGGCCAGGGCGAGCACGTCGGCGGAGCCCTCGTCCAGGCCGCGCAGCGCCTCCCTCGCGTCGGCGGCCCGCGCCAGCACGGCCTCGGTCCCTGGGCCGTAGCGCCGCGACATCCGCCCGTACGCGTCGAGGCGCTCCTCGACCACCGCGAGCCGCCCGGGCTCGGCGTCCAGGTCCTCCAGGTACGCCCGCAGCGCGATGACGGCCTCCTGGATCGTCGCCTGCGCCGACACCAGCTCGGCATGCGGGCCGCGCAGGGCCTCATCGACGTCGAGCAGCGGGGCGACGGCCGCCGCCGCCGACCCCACCAGGTCCAGCGCGCCCCCCTCGTCGTCCTGGGGCGCCAGGGCCTCCGCCGCCGCGGACGCCCCCGCCGCCAGCCCCTCCGCGTGGCGCAGCCGCTCGCGCTCGGCCAGCAGCGCCGCCTCCTCGGCGGGGTCGAGCGCCGCGGCGTCGACGGCGGCGACCAGCTCCTCCAGGTCGGCCCGCTCGCGCTCCGCCGCCTCGCGCCGGCCGCGCGCCGCCGCCAGCGCCCGGTCGACCCCGGCGAGCCGGCGCCGCAGCACCCGCAGGCGCTCGGCCGTGGCCACCACGTCCGCGCCGGCGAACGCGTCGAGCACGGCCAGCTGGCTCGCGGGGCTCACGAGGCGCCGGTGCTCGTGCTGCGCGGAGAAGCGGATGAGCGCGCGGGCCAGCGCCGCGACCGCGTCGCGCGGCGCGGCCTGGCCGTCGATCATCGCCCGCGCCCGGCCCTGCGCCGGCACCCGCCGCGCCAGCACCACCTCGTCCTCGTGCTCGGCCAGCTCGCGCAGCGCGAGCGCCGGGTCGTCATCCTCCAGGCGGTCCCAGAAGCCAGCGGGCAGCGCCAGCTCCGCCTGCACGAGCGCCTGCGTCGCGCCGGGCCGCACGGCGCCGGAGTCGGCGGGCGCCCCGGTGAGCAGGCCGAGGGCCTGCGCCAGGACCGTCTTGCCCGCCCCGGTCTCGCCGGTGATCGCCGTGAGGCCGCCGGGCGGCGCCAGCTCGGCCCGCTCGATCACGACGAGGTCGCGGACCTCCAGGCGGCGGATCACGGCCGGCCGAACTTCTCCCGGTAACGCCGGTAGAAGGACGCCTCGGGGAAGGTGGCCAGATGCACCTCGGCGCCGCCCAGCCCGACCTGGACCGACCGGCCCGGCCCCAGGACGCCGATCCGCTGCCCGTCGGCGTGCAGCTCGCAGTCGCCGACGAGGGCGCTGTTGGTGACGGTGAGGGTCTCCTCCGCCCCGATCACGAGCGGGCGGCTGTCGAGGTGGTGGAGCGCGATGAACGACAGCACGAAGCAGCGCACCCGCCAGGACACGGTGGGGCCGCCGGCGGCGAGGTTGTAGGCCGTGGAGCCCACCGGCGTGCTCATCACGACGCCGTCGCACCGCACGGTGGCGACCACCTCGCCGTCCACCGCGTACGTGAGGTCGGCGATGCGCGACTCCCCGCCGCGGAAGATGGCGAGGTCGTTGACGGCCTGGACCTCGCCGTCGGCCCACTCCGCCTTCAGCGACGGGAGGCCCAGGACCCGGTACTCGCCCGCCAGGGCGCGGCGCAGGTCGCGCTCGAGCGTCTCGCGCTCGATGGAGGCCAGGAAGCCGACGCGGCCGTAGTTGATGCCGATGACGGGCGCCCCGGACCCCGCCTCGCGCGCGAGCGCCCGGAGGATGCTGCCGTCGCCGCCGAGCACCAGGATCAGGTCCTCGCCGCCGGCGCGCAGCTGCATGCCGTCGGCCGACGAGAACGGCGCGAGAATGCGGTGCTTGACCACCTCGCCGGCGGGGACCAGCACCTGGACGCCCGCGTCCTCCAGGATCGACAGCACCGCGGGGAGCGTGGTGGCCGTGACCGCCGGCTCGCGGTGCGTGAGCAGCAGCACCCGCTTGACGGGGCGGGCCCCCTCGATCGTGATCGGCGCGGCACTGCCCAGGGGCGCGTCGCCCTGCCTCATCGCGCCTCCTCGGCGTGGACGAACACCTCGCGGTTCCCCTTCGGGCCGGGCACGTCCGAGTCGACCGTGCCGAGCACCCGGCCGCCCGCCGCCTCGATGGCCCCGATCACACCGCGCACCGCGTCCTCCCGCGCCGCCTCGTCGCGCACGACCCCGCCGGATCCGACACGGGCCCGGCCAACCTCGAACTGCGGCTTGACCATCACCATGGCACGCCAGCCGCGCGCGAGACAGGGCATCACCGCGCCCCAGACGGTGCCGATCGAGATGAACGACAGGTCACAGGTCACGAAGCCGGGCGCCCACGGCAGGTCGCCGGGCGACAGGTACCGGGCGTTGGTGCGCTCCATCACCGCGACGCGCGCGTCCTGGCGAAGCCCCCAGTCGAGCTGGCCGTAGCCGACGTCCAGGGCGATCACCCGCGCCGCGCCGCGGCGCAGCAGGCAGTCGGTGAACCCGCCGGTCGACGCCCCCAGGTCGAGCGCGTCGACGCCGGCCACGTCCACCCCCAGGGCGTCGAGGGCGCCCGCGAGCTTGAGGCCCCCGCGGGAGACGTAGCCGTCGTGCCGGAGGACGTCGAGGTCGGCGTCGTCGGCCACGCCCGTGCCCGGCTTGTCGACCGCCCGCCCGTCGACCCGCACCAGCCCGGCCATGACGGCGGCCTGCGCCCGCGAGCGGCTCGGGAAGAAGCCGCGCGCGACGAGGGCCTGGTCGAGTCGTGAACGGACCACGACCGGAGTGTAGAGCCGCACTCGGCGGCCGCCGCGTTACCCCTCGGCGATGAGCATCCGCGACGGCTCGCGCAGCGCGCGCACCGTCCGCGCCGCGACCCGCTCGGCCGTGAGGCCCACGTCGTCCAGCAGCAGCTCGCGCTTGCCGTGCTCGATGAACCGGTCCGGCAGGCCCAGGCGCAGGACGCGCGCGGGGGTGTCCTCCAGGACCTCGAGCACCGCGCTGCCGAAGCCCGCCATCTCGGCGTGGTCCTCGATGGTGACGACCAGGTCGTGCCGGTCGGCGAGCTGGCGCATGAGCGCGGCGTCGATCGGCTTGCAGAACCGGGCGTTGACCACGGTGGGGCGCGCGCCGGCGGCCTCGGCGACCAGGTCGGCGGCCTGCTGCGCCAGCGTGGCGCCGAAGCCGTACCCCACGAGCGCGACGCCCTCGCCGGACTCGAGCACGACGCCGCGGCCGATCTCGACGGGCGCCGGCCGCTCGGGCAGCGCCGCGCCGATGCCGGCGCCGCGCGGGTAGCGGAAGGCCACCGGCCCGTCGATGCGGAGGGCGGTGTGGAGCATGTTCACCAGCTCCGCCTCGTCCATCGGGGCCATGATGGTGAGTCCGGGGATGGACCGCAGGTAGGCGAGGTCGAAGCAGCCGTGGTGGGTGGGGCCGTCGTCGCCGACCAGCCCGCCGCGGTCGATCGCGAAGACGACCGGCAGGTTCTGGATGGCGGCGTCGTGGATGATCGGGTCGAAGGCGCGCTGCAGGAACGTCGAGTAGATCGCGCACACCGGCCGGAAGCCGTTGATCGCCAGCCCGCAGGCGAACACCACGGCGTGCTGCTCGGCGATGCCGACGTCGTACGTCCGCTCCGGGAACGCGGCCATCATGTGCTGCATCCCCGTGCCCTTGAGCATCGCGGCGGTGATCCCGACGACGCGCGGATCGCGCCGGGCCTCCGCCACCAGGGCGTGCCCGAAGACCTCGGTGTAGTTGGGCGGCCCCGACTTCTTCTTGCCTGCGGCCTTGCCGCTCTCGATGACGAACGGGGTGGCGCCGTGCATGCACTCCCCGTCCGCCTCGGCGGGCGGGTACCCGCGGCCCTTCACCGTCTTCACGTGGACGAGCGCCGGGCGATCCATCTCGAGCGTCGTCCGCAGGGCGCGGCGGACGCCTTCGATGTCGTGGCCGTCGATCGGGCCGATGTAGGCGAAGCCGAGCGCCTCGAAGAGCGCGCCGGGGACGAACCACAGCGACTTGGTGGCGTCGCGCACCTTGCCGCCCAGCTCGCTGGCGCCGGGGAGGCGCGCGAGCCCGCGCTCGAGCTCCTCGCGGACCTTCGTGAGCGTCGGGTCGACGCGGACGCGCTGGAACATCTTCGACAGGGCGCCGACGTTCTCGGAGATGCTCATGCCGTTGTCGTTGAGCACGACGGTGATCGGCGAGCCGAGCGCGCCGGCCTGGTTGAGCCCCTCGTACGCCATCCCGCCGGTGAGGGCGCCGTCGCCGATCACCGCCACGACGCGCCCGTCGCGGCGGGCGTGGCGCAGGCCCTCGGCGAGGCCGGTGGCATAGCTGATGCTGGTGGAGGCGTGCCCCGCCCCCATCGCGTCGTGCTGGCTCTCGGCGCGGCGCAGGAAGCCGCTGATGCCGCCGTACTGGCGCAGCGTGCCGAAGCCGTCCAGGCGTCCGGTGAGCAGCTTGTGGCCGTAGGCCTGGTGGCCCACGTCCCAGAGGATGCGGTCGCGCGGGGAGCTGAGCTCGGCGTGGAGGGCGATCGTGAGCTCGACGGTCCCGAGGCTGGCGCCGAGGTGGCCGCCCGTCTGGGACACGGTGTCGATGATCACCTGCCGCATCTCCGCGGCGAGGTCGGCGAGCTGCTCGTCGGACCACTCGGCGATGGCGTCCGGGCGGGTCAGCCCGGAGATCAGCGGGTAGCGGTCATGGGTCTCGGTGTCGGGCATTCGACCACTGTAGACCACCGTTCCGACGGGCTGCACGCCCGGCTCCGCGCATTTGGTCGGGTGGGACGCGCCGCAGGTCCCATGATGCGAAACGGGTGACGCACCATGCGAAACCGCGGGTCGCAGGGGGTCGACGCCGCGCCGCCGGCCGTGGTTCCGTTCACGAGGGCGTCGAGGCTGCGGAGGACTGGACTCCATCGCTGCGCGACCGCGGGGACGGTGGTCGTCCTGCGCGGACTGGGCCGTGCTGGGGTGGGTGACGAGGGTCCGGTCCCCGCGCCTCCGCTCAGACCGGTTGCGCTGAACCAGCCGAGGCCTCGGTCTGCGCCGGCTCCGGATGGAGGGCGCGCCGTGACGAGGGCCCCGTTGTGCGGGTGGGCGCCACTTGGCGCTCGTGGCCTGCGCCAATTGGCGCCTGTGGTCACCGCCAGGTGGCGCGTGCCCGGCGTCCGTCTCGGGGTCGCCGGCGCCCAGGTGACGGGCCGACCTCGCCGCACGGCCGTGGCCTCCCTGCTCACCGCCGTCGCGGTGCGTGGCGCTGGGCCCCTGTCACCCAGGCGATGGCGACCGGGGGTGTTCCGCTATCTCCGGCACCCTGACGCTCGCCTCGTTCACGCTCTGGGTCTTCCTGGCGGCCCACCCGGTCGGCGTCGGCGTGTGGATCGACGTGTTCCTCGCCGCGCTTCCGCCATGAACCTGGCGCGGGCGGGGCCGGTCACGTGGGGGCTGCAGATTGCGGCCAATCCCGGCGGTCAGGAGGCCCTCTCATGCGGGGCCTCCGGCTCACTTCGCTCGCACAGGACTCCGCACCCCCGGATCCGTGGCGGCGGCCCGCCAATTGGCGTTCGCCATCACCGCCAATTGGCGCTCGCCGAAGGACGGGGTCAGGGACACAGCCGACCGCCAGGACGAACGCGCCGGCCGGCCGGGCCGCGGAGGGCCGCTCAGGCCAGCATGACCACCCGCAGCGTCGGGACCGCGGCGTCGCCCTCCTCGGCCGCCGGCGGCGCGGCGATGCCCACCAGGTAGGGCAGGTCGGCGCGCAGCTGCATGATGTCGCCGTCCTCCAGCACCCCGCCGGCCAGCACGTACGTGCCCAGCTCCTTCAGCAGCCGGACGCCGCCCTCGATGAAGGCGGTCGGCACGTTCACCAGGGTCAGCTCCGGGTGGCCCGCGTACACCGACAGCCCCAGCGTCTCCAGCTCGGCCCCGCGGACCGGCGCCCCCTGGGTGAGCCACGCCCGGTCGGCCAGCTCCGCCATCTCCGGGCGGTCGTCGCCGCTGCCGACGCCCTGCAGCTCGTCGTGCCCGGCAGCCGCCGGGTCGCTCGGCGGCAGCACCACCACCTGCACCCGCGGATCGAGCGGGCCCTCCTCGCGCGCCACCGGCCCTAGTCCGCGTCGCGGAGTGCGCGCGGGAGGGTGTCGGTGATCTCCTGCCCCAGCTGCAGCACCTCGTCGGCGAGGGCCCGCAGCTCGTCGGCCGGCACCGCGTCCTCCGCCAGCCGCCGCGCCACCTGCTCCAGCCGGTGGGCCGCCGCCTCCAGGACGTCCGCCGGGTCGGTCACGTCCCAACCTCCGCATGCTCCGCGGCGATCCGCCCCAGGATCCCGTTCACCAGCCCTGGGGCCTCCACCTGGCAGTACCGCTTCGCCAGGTCGACCGCCTCGTTGATCGACACCGCCGCCGGGATGTCCGGCCAGTCGAGCAGCTCGTGGACGGCGACGCGCAGGATGTTGCGCTCCAGCGGCGCCAGCCGCTCCGCCGTCCAGCCCGCCGCGGCCCCCGTGATCAGCTCGTCCAGGCTCCCCGGGTCGGCGGACACGCCCTCCACCAGCGCCCGCGCGAACGGGTCGAGCGGGGTGCCGTCGCGCTCCAGGTTGCCCTCGAGCTCCTCGAACGGCAGCCCCGTGACGTCGTGCTGGTAGAGCAGGATGACCGCCTGGCGGCGGGCGGCCCTGCGGCCCCCCTCGCGGTCGGCGGTCACGTGACTGCGGCGCCCGCGAGGGTCGGCAGGAACGCCTCGCGCTCCGTGAGGTACGCGGTGGTGTACCGCCCCTCCGTGAACACCGGCTCGTGGGCGATGTCGCGCAGCAGCGGCAGGGTGGTGGGGATCCCCGAGATCGACGTCTCCGCCAGCGCCCGCCGCAGCCGCGCCACCGCGCGGGGCCGGTCCGACCCCCACACGCAGAGCTTGCCGAGCAGGCTGTCGTAGTGGGGCGGGACCGTCTCGCCCGGCTCGCAGTGGGTGTCGACCCGGATCCCGGGGCCCTGCGCGATGCGGTAGTCGTCCAGGCGGCCGGCGCCCGGGCGGAAGTCGCGCGACGGGTCCTCGGCGTTGATGCGGCACTCGA
The DNA here is from genome assembly GCA_035698305.1 of Miltoncostaeaceae bacterium. Taxonomy (GTDB): domain Bacteria; phylum Actinomycetota; class Thermoleophilia; order Miltoncostaeales; family Miltoncostaeaceae; genus Miltoncostaea. Next base: position 8,156 of record DASSBX010000389.1, read on the forward strand.
TCGCGTGGCCGCGCGCCGGCGCGACGCCGGTCATCGAGAGCAGCCCGCCGGCGGCCACGTTCAGCTGCTCGGCCACCAGGTCGAGGCCGGTGACCAGCTCGGTGACCGGGTGCTCCACCTGGAGTCGCGCGTTGAGCTCCAGGAAGAAGAACTCCCCGTGCTGGTCGACGAGGAACTCCAGCGTCCCCGCGGAGCGGTACCCCCATGCCTTGCACGCCCGCAGGGCCGCCTGCTGCATCGCCTCGCGCGTCGCGGCGGGCAGGTGGGGTGCCGACGCCTCCTCCACCAGCTTCTGGTGGCGCCGCTGGATCGAGCACTCCCGGTCGCCGCACACCAGGGCGCCGCCCTGGCCGTCGGCCATCACCTGGATCTCCACGTGGCGGGCGCCCTCCAGCAGGCGCTCCACGTACAGTCCGCCGTCGCTGAACGCCGCCTCGGCCTCGCGTTGCGCCACCTCGAACGCCTGCGGCAGGTCGCCCGGGCGCTCGACGCGGCGCATGCCCTTGCCGCCGCCGCCCGCCGCGGCCTTCAGCAGCACCGGGAAGCCGGCGCGCTCGGCCGCCTCCAGCGCCGCCTGGACGTCCTGCACCGGGCCGTCGGAGCCCTCCAGCACCGGCAGCCCCGCCTCGCGCGCCGCCGCCTTCGCGGCGATCTTGTCGCCCATCCGCTCCATCACCTCGGGCGACGGGCCCACGAACGTGACGCCCGCGTCGGCGCACGCCCGCGCGAACGCCGGGTTCTCGGACAGGAACCCGTAGCCGGGGTGCACGGCGTCGCAGCCCGTGATCTCCGCCGCGCCGAGGACGTTCGAGATGTTCAGGTACGAGTCGCGCGCCGGCGGCGGCCCGATGCACACCGCCTCGTCGGCCAGGTCGACCGCCAGCGTCTCGGCGTCGGCCGTCGAGTAGACGGCGACCGTCGGGATGTTGAGGTCGCGGGCCGTCCGAATCACGCGGACCGCGATCTCGCCCCGGTTGGCGATCAGCAGCTTCACGGCTCGATGAGGAACAGCAGCTGGCCGAACTCGGCGGGCGCGCCGTCCTCGAGCGCGATCGAGCGCACGGTGCCGGACACGTCGGCGACGATCTCGTTGAAGAGCTTCATCGCCTCGATGAGGCAGAGGGTCTCCCCCGCCTCGACGCGCTGGCCCACCTCGCAGAACGGGTCCTGATCGGGTCCCGGACGCCGGTAGAAGGTGCCGACCATGGGGCTGTCGACCCGGACCAGGCCGTCCTCCTCGTCGGGGGCCCCGTCGCCATCGGCGACGGCCCCGCCGCCCGCGGGCGCCGTGCCGGCCACCGCGCGCCGCACCGTGACCCGCGCGCCCGAGATCTCGACGCTCACCTCGGCCTCCTCCGAGGCCTCCACCACGCTCACCAGCGTGTCGAGCAGGTCCCGGTCGACCGCCGGCTGGCCGGGGCGGCTCGCGGCCTCGGCGCCGAGGGAGCGCCGCCGCTCCACCACCGCCGCGGTCGCCTCGCCGAACATCGCCCACAGCACCAGGTCCTCGTCGGCCAGCCCCTGCGGGGCCTCCTCGGCCACCGACGCGACGTCGCGGCGGGGCGGCTCGCCGGGGTCGTTCGCGCGCGCAACCTCCAGCACCTGGTCGGACACGGGGCCGCGCAGGCGGCCGGCGCGCCCCAGGGCGATCGGCACCAGCTCCGGCTCGACCTCGGCCCACCGCTTCCCCTCGATCACGTGCCGGGCGGCCTGCGCGAGGACCGCCGAGCCCAGCGGATACGCGAGCGTGGCGG
>DASSBX010000390.1:0-4112 GCA_035698305.1 Miltoncostaeaceae bacterium
GCTCTACCAGTTGAGCTACGACCCTACGGGGACACCCACCAGCCGTCGGTGCGGGCTAGCGGGTCTCCTTGTGTGCGGTGTGCTTGCCGCACCATGGGCAGAACTTCCGGAACTCGATGCGGTCCGGGGTGTTCCGCCTGCTCTTGTTCGTCTGGTAGTTCCGACGCTTGCACTCCTCGCAAGCCATCGTCACTGCGATGCGCTGGCCTGGTGGCACAGGTACGACTCCAGTCGGGGGACGGGCCCGGGGAGGGTACCACACGCCCCGGAGCCGACCGCCCTCCCGGTGGGGGCCCGGGACGGGCGCCGGAGCGGCGCCCCGGAGGGCCTAGCGGAGGGGGCGGCCGGCCCGCCGGAGGCGGGCGGCGGGCGACTGCGCGGCGGCTGCCTCGGCGAGGGACGCGGAGCGCAGCAGCACGGCGGAGGCGCGCTGCAGGTCGAGCCCCGTGGCGGTCTCCTCGGCCGTCAGGCCCAGCGACTCCGACAGCCGGCGGTACTCGGCGACGAGCGGCGGGCGGGCCTTCGCGTTGGGGGAGCCGGCGGCGCGGACGCGGGCGCAGAGGGTCTGCACCGCTGCGACGGTCGCGGGGGGCGGCGGCTTGGTGCTCACGAGCCCACCCCCGCGCCACCGCCGACGGCCAGCAGCAGCGCCTCGCTGGCGGCGGGATCGACGGAGATGATGAAGCGGCGGCCGCGCGGGCCGAGCTCGAACTCCTCTTGGAGGTCGAACACGTCGTGCGCGCCTCCGCGGGCGTGCGCGCGCACGCGCAAGGGGGCCTCGGTGTGGTCGTGGAGCGCGTGCAGGCCGCGCGCCAGGCTGGTGCGGGCGCTGGCCGTCAGCCAGGGCTCGTCGTGTGGGTGCCGTCGCGTCATGTGCCTCAGGGATCGGCCGGGGGGCGGCCCTCCTTGACCCCTGCGCCAGCGCGCGGGGCGGGCATGTGGTCTACTGCCGGGCCGATGAGCGAGTGGTCGGACTGGTACCGCCGGGAGGACCCCACCGCCTGGGCGCTGCCCCGGATCCTGCGGCGACGCGCCGAGGAGCACCCGGACCGCGACTACCTGCGCGTCGGCGAGGGGCCGTGGCGCAGCTACGGCGAGGTCAACGCGATGGCGAACCGGGTGGCGAACGCCCTCATCGCCCGCGGACTGCTGCCCGGGGAGTCGGTGTCGACGCTCATGCCGAACCACGAGGAGAACCTGGCCGCGTGGTTCGGCATCCAGAAGGCCGGCGGCGTCCAGTGCCCGATCAACCTCGCCTACAAGGGCGCGTTCCTGTCGTGGGTGATCAACCTGCCCCGCTCGCGGTTCCTGGTGATCGCCGACACCCACCTGGACGCGCTGGAGATGGTGCGCGACGAGCTGCCCGACCTGGAGCGCGTGATCGTGCACCGGACCGGGGCGCCGAGCGGACCCGACCCGTCGGTGCCGTGGGAGCCGCTGTCCGAGCTGATGGCCGCCCCCGACGGCGAGCCGGGGGTCGAGGTGGCGTGGACGGACGACGCGCGGATCATGTTCACGTCGGGCACCACCGGCCGCTCGAAGGGCGCGATCAAGCAGCACGCCTCCGACTACTTCTCGGGTCGCACCTACATCGAGGTGTGCGAGGTGACGGAGGACGACACGTTCTTCTCGTGCCTCCCGCTGTTCCACTCGAACGCGCAGGTGCTCGCCGCCTACCCGGCGATGATCGCGGGGGCCCGGATCGCCTACGCCGGGCGATACAGCTCACAGCGGTTCTGGCGGCAGGTGGTCGACTGCGGCGCGACGATCCTGAACACCGTGAGCGCCATCAACTACTTCATCTGGAACACGCCCCCCGACGGGCTCGACCGGGCCCACCGCGTGTCGCGGATCATGGCGATGCCCGCCCCGAAGGACATCTACGAGCGCTTTGAGGAGCGCTTCGGCGTCCGGTTCATCGAGGGATACGGCCTCACGGAGACCGGGATGGTCACCTACCACCCGCCCGGGCGTCCGCCGCGGCCGGGCTCGTGCGGCATCGCGACCCCCGGCTTCGAGGTCTCGGTGGTCGAGCCCGGCACCGACCTGCCGCTCCCGCCGGGCACCCCGGGCGAGATCGTCGTCGACATGAAGCTGCCGAACATCGTGATGCGCACCTACGCCGGGATGCCGGAGAAGACGGCCGAGGACTTCCGCAACCTGAAGCTCCACACCGGCGACCTCGGGCGCCTGGACGAGGACGGCTACCTCTACTTCCTGGACCGGGTGAAGGACTACATCCGGCGCCGCGGCGAGAACGTGTCGTCCATGGAGGTGGAGCACGTCGTCACCTCGCACGCCGAGATCCTCGAGTGCGCCGCGGTCGGGGTGCAGGCGCTGGAGGGGGCGTCGGCGGAGGACGAGATCCTGGTGTGCGTCGTCCCCCGCGACGGCTGCGCCCCCGACCCCGCGCAGCTGCTGGCGTGGTGCGCCGAGCGGATGCCCTACTTCGCCGTCCCCCGCTACGTCCGCGTGATGGGCCACCTGCCGAAGACGCCCACCGAGCGGGTGCGCAAGGTGGAGCTGCGCGAGGCTGGCGTCACCCGGGACACGTTCGACCGCGGAGGGTGAGCGACCTCGACCACGGCGAGGCCGCCGACTACATCCTGTCCGAGCGCCCGGGGCTCGACGAGGACCACGTGTGGGCGGTGCTGAAGGAGCTGGGCGACCCGCCCGCGAGGGGCCAGGAGAAGCTGGCGCTCCAGCTGGTGGCGCAGACGCACCCGGAGGTGCGGGCCAAGGACGCGAAGCGGATCATCGAGGAGTGGCGGGCGTACGCCCGGCTCGCGGAGGAGTCGGACTGGGACTGAACGACGCCCGCTCCACGACGACGGGGACCGGGTCGAACACCCGGATCCCGCCGTTCACCGCGCCCGACACGAGCGCGACGCTCGCGTCGACCTCGTTGCCGGACGGGCGAATCTGGATCGAGGTGAGCGAGACCGTCTGAGGGGTCAGGTCGGTGACGCCCTCCGCAAACAGCATCAGGAAGCCGATGTGGAACGCCATCGCCGACATCTGGGCCTCCACGCCGCCGGCGAGCACGGTGTCGAGGGCCTCGGCCGCCTGCTGCAACGGCGACGGGAGCGTGGTGCCGGGCCCTTGCGGCCATGCGACGGCCACGCGACGCGGCCGGCCGGCGTCGATGCCGGGTGCGATGCCGAAGCCCCGGCGGTACTCGATGTCGACGTCGATCACGGGCAGCGGGCGGTAGCGGACCCGGAGGGTCAGGACGTACCGGCCCTGGACGTCCGCGCCCAGGTCGAGGCTCCGCATCTGGAACGCGCCCGGCAGGTTGTCGCGGACGAAGTCGACCAGCACCTGGGGCGCGCCGTCGGGCGCGTCGAGGCCCAGGTTGCCGCCGCCGCGGTGGAGGCGGATGCGGTCGCCGAAGATGCGGCTGCGCGGGCCCCCGGGCAGGAAGCCGAGCGGGCCGGAGCGGTACACCGGGACCCCCAGGGCCGTGTCGACGATGCGGATCGCCCAGCGCAGCGCCGGGTCGGCCAGGGGCACGTCCGGCACCTCGGCGGCGCCGCCGGTCACGGGGAACCTCCCCAGTTCCTTCGCGATGTTCCCGTCCTGCGTGACCATCATCAGGTCGAGCGCCAGGGCGTCGAGGGGCGCGAACCCCGACGCCGCGGTCGCCTGGACCGGGATGCGCGTCATGGGGCCGATGGTCCCACCGCCCCCCGCGATCGGACAACCTCGGCGGCCACTCGTCTAGATTCCGCGTCGTGTTCCGCGACGACGTCGAGCGCCTCTTCGCCGAGCTCTACCCCGGCCGCACCGCCGGCCAGGGGGAGTCGCGCGCTCCGGTGGACGTGTACCTGACGGACGGCCCGCCGCCGTCGCTGACCGTCGAGATGGACGTGGCGGGCGCCGATCCGGCGGCGATCGACGTGTCGCTCGACGACGACCTGCTGGTGGTGCGCGGCGTCCGCCGCCGCGCCGGCGAGGGGCGGCGGGTGTACCAGCACGCCGAGATCGCGTGGGGGCCGTTCGAGCGGCGGGTGCGCCTGGGGGTGGCGGTCGACCCGGCCGCCGCCAGCGCGGGCTGCGAGAACGGCATCCTGCGCATCACCCTGCCGCTGGCGCAGGCGCCGCCGCCGCGC
>DASSBX010000391.1:0-12266 GCA_035698305.1 Miltoncostaeaceae bacterium
GCGGTGCCGGTGGGCGAGCGCCTCGGCCTTCAGGCGCGCCACGTCGACCTGGGCGGGGCACTCGGTGGCGCACGCCTTGCACGCGAGGCACAGCTCGAGCGCCTCGTGCAGGCCGTCGTCGGCGAGGCCGCCCGGCAGGCGCCCCTCGATGGCGGCGCGCAGCAGCACGGCGCGGCCGCGGGTGGCGTGCCGCTCGTCGCGCAGCGCCTGGTAGCTGGGGCACATGGCGGTGCCGGACGACCGGCAGGCGCCGTTGCCGTTGCACGCCTCGCCGGCGCGGGCCAGGCCGCCCTCGCGCGCGAAGCTCACCGCCGTCCGGGTGGCGCGCCTGGGCGGCGACGCGTGCAGCTTCAGCCCGGCGTCGAGCGGGTCGGGGTCGGTGACCACGCCCGGGTTGAGGATCCGCCCCGGGTCGAGCAGGCCCTTCAGGCGCGCGAACGCGGCGATCGTCTGCGGCGGGTACATCCGCGGCAGCAGCTCGGAGCGGGCGCGGCCGTCCCCGTGCTCCCCCGACAGCGAGCCGCCCAGCGCGACCACCAGGTCGGCGGTCTCCTCGGCGATGCGACGCAGCGACGCGGTCGCCCCCGGGAGCCGCAGGTCCATCCGCGGGCGGATGTGCAGGCACCCCACGCTCGCGTGGCCGTACCAGACGGCCGAGGTGCCCTCCCGGTCCAGGATCCGCCGGATGCCGCGGGCCAGCTCCGGCAGGCGCTCCGGGGGCACGGCGGGGTCCTCGATGAACGCCAGGGGCCTCGGGTCGCCCGGCCCCGGCGGGCGCTCCCCGAGGTGGCGGCCGATCCCGGCCCGGCGCACCGCCCAGATGGCCGCCTGCCCCGGCCCGTCCAGCACCACCCGGGCGCCGGGCAGCGCGCGCAGCGCCGCCTCGACCTCCCCCGGCTCCCCGCTGTGCTCCACCACCAGCTGCGCCTCGGCGTCCGCGTCGAGCGCCGCCGCCCCCATCAGCTCCACCGCCGACGGCCCGGCCTCCAGCGCGCGCAGCGTCGCGTCCAGGGCGGCGTCGACCGACCCGAACGACATCAGGGCGAGGCCGCGCGCCGGCGGGCGGGGGACCAGGCGCAGCTCCGCCGCGCGGATCACCGCGAGCGTCCCCTCCGAGCCGCACACCAGCCGCGGCCAGTCCGGGTCGTCTCCGGCGAGCGCGTCGAGCGCGTATCCGGACACCCGGCGCAGCAGGCCCGGCGGCCGGAACCCGTCGGCCAGCGGCCGCGCCGCCTCCAACGCCTCCGGTGCCGGCGCGCCCCGCCGTAGCGTGGCCCGCGTCCCGTCGGCCAGGGTCACGTCGAGCGACAGCACGTGGTCGGCGGTGAGGCCGTACGCGATGGAGCGGGCCCCCGCCGAGTTGTTGGCGATCATGCCGCCGAGCGTCGCCCGGCTCCCCGACGCGACGTCGGGCCCGAAGAGCAGGCCGTGCTCCGCCGCGGCGCGGTTCAGGTCGTCGAGCACCGCCCCCGGGCCCACCCGCGCGGTCCGCGCGTCCGCGTCGATCGCGATCCCCGCGAGCGCCGTCGTGTCGACCACGAGCCCGGTCCCCACCGCCTGGCCACCGAGGCTCGTCCCGGCGCCGCGCATGGTCAGGGGAACCCCCGCCTCGCGACACGCGGCGACGGCGGCGTCCAGGTCGTCGGCATCGGCGGCGCGCAGGGCCGCCACGGGAAGCCGCCGGTAGATGCTGGCGTCGTGGGCGTACAGCTCCCGCGACGCGCGGTCGTCCCGCAGCTCGCCCCTGGCGGACGGCCCCAGCGACGCGAGCAGTGCGGCCCCGTCCATGCCCGGCATGGTACGGTCTCCGAGCCCGTTCACGCGGCGTTCCGGCGCCGCTGCGCGCGCTTGCGGGGAGGGGGTGGTTTGCTAACCTACCCCGGCTCTGCGGAGCGCCCGGTTCGTCTCTGCGCGGCCACATGGCCGCGCGTTTTGCGCCGGGGGTGTTTTTCACCGGGGGAAGAGCGGCCCGCCCGGCCGCGATGGACACTGCTCAGAGGGAGCGAATCGATGGCGAAGGAGAAGTTCGACAGGTCGAAGCCGCATGTGAACGTGGGCACGATCGGCCACGTTGACCACGGCAAGACGACCCTGACGGCCGCCATCACGAAGGTCCTGGCGGAGAAGGTCGGCGGGGGCACGCAGGCCATCGCCTACGACTCCATCGACAAGGCTCCGGAGGAGCGCGAGCGCGGCATCACGATCGCGACCTCGCACGTGGAGTACGAGACCGAGAACCGGCACTACGCCCACGTCGACTGCCCGGGCCACGCGGACTACATCAAGAACATGATCACCGGCGCGGCCCAGATGGACGGGGCGATCCTCGTCGTCTCCGCCGCCGACGGCCCCATGCCGCAGACGCGCGAGCACATCCTGCTCGCCCGCCAGGTCGGCGTGCCGTCGATCGTGGTGTTCCTCAACAAGGCCGACATGGTCGATGACGAGGAGCTCCTGGAGCTGGTGGAGCTCGAGGTGCGCGAGCTGCTCTCGACCTACGAGTTCCCGGGCGACGACACCCCCATCATCAAGGGCTCGGCCCTCAACGCGCTCAACGGCGACGCCGACGCCGAGGCCAGCATCCTCGAGCTGATGGCCGCGGTCGACGACTTCGTGCCGCTGCCCGAGCGCGACGTGGACAGGCCGTTCCTGATGCCCGTCGAGGACGTCTTCACCATCACCGGCCGCGGCACCGTCGCGACCGGCCGTGTGGAGCGCGGCGTGATCAAGGTGGGCGAGACGGTCGAGATCGTGGGCATGACCCCCGAGACCGAGTCGACCGTCGTCACCGGCGTCGAGATGTTCCGCAAGCTGCTCGACGAGGGTCAGGCCGGCGACAACATCGGCGCGCTGCTCCGCGGCGTGAAGCGCGAGGACATCCAGCGCGGCCAGGTGCTCGCGGCGCCGAAGTCGATCACCCCGCACACGAAGTTCAAGGCGCAGGTCTACGTCCTCTCCAAGGACGAGGGCGGCCGCCACACCCCGTTCTTCCAGGGCTACCGCCCGCAGTTCTACTTCCGCACGACGGACGTGACCGGCGTCGTCACCCTCCAGGAGGGCGTCGAGATGGTCATGCCGGGCGACAACGCGACCATGGACGTCGAGCTGATCCAGCCGATCGCCATGGAGGAGGGCCTCCGCTTCGCCATCCGCGAGGGGGGCCGAACCGTCGGCGCAGGGGTCGTCGAGGCCATCACCGAGTAAGCAGGGCTCGTCCCGGACCCCGTCGCCTCCCCACCGGAGGCGGCGGGGTTTTCTTTCCTCGCAGAACGGACACGCGCACGGTGCAGCAGAACAAGATCAGGATCCGCCTCAAGGCCTACGACCACGAGCTCATCGACAAGAGCGCTGCGTCGATCGTGGAGACGGCCCAGCGGAGCGGTGCCACCATCTCCGGCCCGGTGCCGCTGCCGACCGAGCGCAACGTGTACTGCGTGATCCGCGGGCCGTTCAAGGACAAGGACTCGCGCGAGCACTTCGAGATCCGCACCCACAAGCGGCTGATCGACATCTACTCGCCCACGCCGAAGACGGTCGACTCGCTCATGCGCCTGGACCTGCCGGCCGGCGTCGACATCGAGATCAAGGCGTAGCGCCATGGCCGCGATCATCGGACGCAAGGTCGGCATGACCCAGATCTTCGGCGAGGACGGCGCCCGCGTCGCCCTGACCGTGATCGAGGCCGGCCCCTGTCACGTGACCCAGGTGAAGACCGTCGAGACCGACGGCTACGACGCCGTGCAGCTCGGCTTCGGCTCGGCCAAGCCGAAGGCCCTCAACGGACCCGAGCTCGGCCACCTGAAGAAGGCGGGCGCGCCGCCGGTGCGCCACCTGCACGAGTTCTCCCCCGAGGAGCTCGGCGCCGAGGTCGCGGTGGGCGACGTCGTGACCGTCGAGCCGTTCGAGCCGGGCGAGATGGTCCGCGTGACCGGCACCTCGAAGGGCAAGGGCTACGCCGGCACGATCAAGCGGCACAACTTCAAGCGCGGCCCGAAGAGCCACGGCTCACACAACATCCGCCAGCCCGGCTCGATCGGCGCGGCCGCCTACCCGGCCCGCGTGTTCAAGGGGATCCGCATGAGCGGCCACATGGGCGCGCGCCAGGTCACCCAGCGCGGCCTCCAGATCGTCGACCGCGACCCCGAGCGCAACCTGCTGCTCGTGCGGGGCGCGGTGCCCGGCGGCGTCAACGGCATCGTGATCGTGAGGCCCGCGTGACCCCCGTCCCCGTCCCCGTCCTCGACGCCGACGGCCTCGCGGCAGGCACGGCGGCCCTGGCCGCCGCCGTCGCGGAGACGCCGATCAAGCAGCACCTCATCCACGAGACGGTGGTCGCCGAGCTCGCCGCGCGGCGCGCGGGCACGGCCTCCACGAAGAACCGCGCCGCCGTGCGCGGCGGCGGCGCCAAGCCGTGGCGCCAGAAGGGCACCGGCCGCGCCCGCCAGGGCTCGACCCGCTCCCCCCAGTGGACGGGCGGCGGCATCGTCTTCGGCCCCACGCCGCGCAGCTACGGCGGCAAGGTCAACCGCAAGGTGCGCCAGCAGGCGTTCCGCGCGGCGCTGCGCGCCCAGGTGGAGCGCGGCACCGCGGCGATCATGGACGCCACCGGCTGGGAGGCCCCCTCCACCAAGCGCGCGGCCGAGTACCTGCGGCAGGCGCCCGAGGGGCTCGCGGCCCGTCCGCTGCTGGTCGTGGTGGACGACCTCCAGTCGGTCGAGGCGCGCTCCTTCCGGAACATCGAGGGCGTCTACATCCTCGCCGGCGCCGAGCTGGAGACCGTGGACGTGGTCGCGGCCCGCGGCATCCTCGTGGAGCGCTCCGTGTGGGAGCGCCTCACGGGCGAGCCCGCCGACGTCCAGGCCGTGACCCCCGCGCCCACGAAGAAGCCGGCGCCGAAGAAGCAGGCGCCGCCCAAGCCCAAGCCGGCCCGCAAGGCGTCCCGCAAGAAGGCCGCGGAGGCCGAGGAGGCGCCCGCCGCCGAGGCCGACGAGACCGTGGCCGAGCAGGCGCCCGCCGAGGAGCCCGAGGTCGCCGTGGTGGAGGAGGCGCCCGCACAGGCCGCCGACGCCCCCGCGGAGGACGCCGCTGCGGAGGACGCGGCCGCCGAGGGCGCCCCCGCCGACGAGCCGGCCGCCGAGGCCGACGAGGCGCCCAAGAAGCCGGCCCGCAAGGCGTCCCGCAAGAAGGCCGCCGCCGACGAGGCCGAGGAGGACGCGTCGTGAGCACGCTCCGCGAGGACATCCGGCGGGTCATCGTCCGCCCGGTCATCTCCGAGAAGAGCTTCCAGCTCGTGCAGGCGCACAACCAGTACACGTTCCGCGTGCTGGACGGCGCCCACAAGACGGAGATTCGCCAGGCGATCGAGGACCTGTTCGACGTGACGGTCACCGACGTGCGGACCGTCTCCGTGCAGGGCAAGCCTAAGCGCCGGGGCTACACCAAGGGCCGCCGCCCAGGCTGGAAGAAGGCGATCGTCGAGCTGAAGCCCGGCGACAAGATCGAGCTGTTCGAGGGGGCCTGATGGGCATCCGCAAGTACAAGCCGACGTCCCCGGGGCGCCGCTTCATCACCGGCTCGGACTTCGAGGAGGTCACCAGGACCTCCCCGGAGAAGTCGCTGCTGGGCAAGATCAGCAAGAGCGGCGGCCGCAACAACCGTGGCCGGGTCACCAGCCGGCACATCGGCGGCGGCCACAAGCGGCGCTACCGGATCATCGACTTCAAGCGCCAGAAGGACGGGGTGCCCGCCAAGGTGGCGGCGATCGAGTACGACCCCAACCGGACGGCCCGCATCGCCCTGCTCCACTACGCCGACGGCGAGAAGGCCTACATCCTGGCGCCGCTGCGTCTCCGCGTGGGCGACACCGTGATGAGCGGCCCCCAGGCCGACATCAAGCCGGGCAACGCCCTGCCGCTCCGGGACATCCCCACCGGCACCGTGGTCCACAACATCGAGCTCCAGATCGGCCGCGGCGGCCAGATGTGCCGCTCGGCCGGCGTGGGTGCCCAGCTCATGGCGAAGGAGGGCGACTACGCCACCCTGCGCCTGCCCTCGACCGAGATGCGCATGGTCCACCTCGACTGCCGCGCCACGGTCGGCCAGATCGGCAACGCGACGCACGAGAACATCACCGTCGGCAAGGCGGGACGGAGCCGGTGGAAGGGCAAGCGGCCCCGCGTGCGCGGCTCCGCCATGAACCCGGTCGACCACCCGCACGGCGGCGGCGAGGGCAAGAGCAACTCCGGTCGCCACCCGGTGACGCCCTGGGGCGTGCCGACCAACGGCTACCGGACGCGCAAGAAGAACAAGTCCAGCCAGAAGCACATCGTCCGCGGCCGCAAGCGCGGCAAGCACACCGAAGGGCGCTAGGAAGACATGGGACGCAGCACCAAGAAGGGCCCGTTCGTCGATGAGCGCCTCATGAAGCGCATCGAGGACATGAACACCGCCAACGAGAAGCGGATCGTCCGCACGTGGTCGCGCGCGTCCACCATCTTCCCGGAGATGGTCGGCCACACGATCGCGATCCACGACGGCCGCAAGCACGTGCCCGTCTTCATCTCCGAGAGCATGGTCGGCCACAAGCTCGGCGAGTTCGCGCCCACCCGCACCTACCGCGGCCACGCCGGCTCCGACCGCACGTCGACGATGCGCCGATGAGCACCGCCGCCCCCGCACCCAAGGTCGTCGAGGCGACCGCCAAGTTCGTCCGCACCTCGCCGCGCAAGGGCCGCCTGGTGGCGGACCTGATCCGCGGCAAGTCGGTCGCGGACGCCCAGGCGATCCTGGCCTACAGCACCCGCGCGGCCGCCGTGCCGGTGCGTAAGGTGCTCCAGTCGGCGATCGCGAACGCGGACCACAACCACGGCCTCGACCCGCGCGAGATGCGCCTGGTCCGGGTGACCGTGGACGAGGGGCCGACCATCAAGCGCTTCCGGCCGCGGGCCCAGGGGCGCGCCACCCCGATCTTGAAGCGCACCTGCCACATCACCATCGGCCTCGCCGAGACGGGATCGTAAGAGAGACATGGGTCAGAAGATCAACCCCACGGGCTTCCGCCTCGGCCTGCCGCACAACGGCTGGCGGAGCAACTGGTTCTCGACGCGCGAGTTCGCGAGGTACCTCGACGAGGACCGCGTCGTGCGCAACCACATCACCCGCAAGCTGAGCCACGCCGGCCTCTCGTCGATCCACCTGAAGAAGGACCAGACGAAGCTGACCGTGGACATCTACACGGCCCGTCCCGGCATCGTGATCGGCAAGTCGGGGTCCGAGGTGGACGCGCTGCGCCGCGAGCTCAACCGGCTCACCGGCAAGCAGATCCAGGTGAACATCAACGAGATCAAGCGCCCCGAGCTCGACGCGAAGCTGGTGGCCCAGTCCATCGCCGAGCAGCTCGAGAACCGGGTCAGCTTCCGCCGCGCCATGAAGCGCGCGCTCACCTCCGCCATGCGCTCCGGCGCCCAGGGCGTGAAGGTGCAGTGCGGCGGCCGCCTCGGCGGCACCGAGATGTCCCGCTCCGAGCACTACTCGGACGGCCGGGTCCCGCTGCACACGCTCCGCGCCGACATCGACTACGGCTTCCACGAGGCCAAGACGACGTTCGGCCGCATCGGCGTGAAGGTGTGGATCAACAAGGGCGAGGTGCTGCCGGAGGGCGTCACCGACAGCCGTGGCCGCACCGACATGGACGCGGCCCCGCCGCCGCGGCGTCCGCGCCGCGACCGGCGCGACGGCGGCGGCGGCGGTGGCGGTGGCGGCGGGCGTGGGCGCGGCGGCGGCGGTGGCCGCGGCGGCGGGGGGTCCAACTGATGTTGATGCCCAAGCGCACCAAGCACCGCAAGCACCATCGCGGTCGCCGTGAGGGCCTGTCCCGTGGCAACCACGTCGTCCACTTCGGCGAGTTCGGCCTGAAGGCCCTCGAGCCGGCGTGGATCACGAACCGCCAGATCGAGGCCGCCCGTATCGCCATGACCCGCCGCATCAAGCGTGGCGGCAAGGTGTGGATCAACATCTTCCCGCAGCTCCCGGTCACGAAGAAGCCGGCCGAGACCCGCATGGGCTCGGGCAAGGGCTCGCCGGAGGGCTGGGTCGCCGTGGTGAAGCCGGGTCGCATCATGTTCGAGCTGTCGGGCGTGCCGGAGCCGCTCGCCCGCGACGCCATGCGTCTCGCCGCCAACAAGCTCCCGGTGAAGTGCAAGTTCGTGACGCGCGAGGACGGCTGATGAAGACCTCCGAGATCCGTGACATGACCGACGACGAGCTGGCGCGCGCGCTGGAGCAGGCCCGCGAGGCCCACTTCAACCTGCGCTTCCAGCACGCCTCGGGTGCGCTGGAGCGCACCTCCGAGCTGGCGTCCCGCCGGCGCGAGGTCGCCCAGCTGCTCACGATCGCCCGCGAGCGGGAGATGGCCCGATGACCGCCGTCGCCCGCACGCCGCAGGAGTCGGTCGCCAGCCGCAAGACCCGTCAGGGGATCGTGGTGTCGGCCGGTCGCGACAAGACCATCACCGTGCTGCTCGAGACCTCCCGCGCGCACCCCGTGTACGGCAAGACGGTGCGCAGCTCGTCGAAGCTCCACGCCCACGACGAGCGCAACGAGGCCAACGAGGGCGACTTCGTGCGCGTGATCGAGTGCCGCCCGCTGTCCAAGCAGAAGCGCTGGCGCCTGGTCGAGATCCTGGAGCGCGCCAGGTGATCACCCTGGCGACATACGACGGGCGTGCGCTCGCTGCGAGTCATCGCGGATGCGGCGTCCTCCGCTCGGCCGATGGGAACCACCAACGGCCTCGCCTGCGTGCTTGCCCCGCGGGACTCTCGCGGCTCCGGCATGCCCGCAGTCACCAGGAGGATCACTCGTGATCCAGGTCGAGTCACGCCTGCGCGTCGCCGACAACACCGGCGCCCGCGAGCTGCTCTGCATCCGCATCATGGGCGGATCGCGGCGACGCTCCGCGACGGTGGGCGACATCATCGTGGGCACCGTCAAGCAGGCCGTCCCCAACGGGGCGATCAAGAAGGGCGACGTGGTCCGCGCCGTGGTCGTGCGCACGAAGAAGGAGCACGGCCGCGACGACGGCACGTTCATCGCCTTCGACGAGAACGCCGCGGTCATCATCGACAACGCCCAGAACCCGCGCGGGACGCGCATCTTCGGCCCGGTCGCCCGCGAGCTGCGGGAGAAGAACTTCATGAAGATCGTGTCGCTCGCGCCGGAGGTGCTGTGATGCCGGCCCGGATCCGTACCGGCGACCGGGTGGTGCTCCTGTCCGGCAAGGACAAGGGCAAGACCGGCGTCGTCCTCGAGGTGCACCCCAAGGAGGGGCGCGTGCTCGTCGAGGGCCTCAACATGATCAAGCGTCACACCAAGCCGCGGCCGCCCAACGAGCCCGGCGGGGTGATCGAGAAGCCTGCGCCGGTGCACCTGTCCAACGTGGCCCACATCGACCCGAAGGACGGCCGGCCGACGCGGGTGCGCATCCAGGAGATCGACGGAGTCCGGACGCGCGTGTCCGCACGTTCGGGGGAGAAGCTGGACTGATGAGCACCGAGACGACGGCGCCCGCCCGGGCGCGGCTGCGCGACACGTACGAGGAGCAGATCCGGCCGAAGCTCCAGGAGGAGTTCGGGTACCGCTCCCCGATGGAGCACCCGCGCCTCGAGAAGATCACGCTCAGCATGGGCGTGGGCGAGGCCAAGCAGAACAGCAAGGCCCTCGACGAGGCCGTGGAGCAGCTCGCGATCATCGCGGGGCAGCGCCCGGCGGTCACCCGCGCCCGGAAGTCCATCGCGCAGTTCAAGCTGCGCGAGGGCATGGCGATCGGCTGCAAGGTCACGCTCCGCGGCAACCGGATGTGGGAGTTCCTCGACCGGCTCCAGTCGGTCGCGCTCCCCCGGATCCGCGACTTCCGCGGCATCAACCCGGACGGCTTCGACGGCCGGGGCAACTACAACCTGGGCCTGCGGGAGCAGACGATCTTCCCGGAGATCGACTACGACCGCGTCGACGCGGTCCGCGGGCTCAACGTGACCATCACGACGACGGCCGCCACCGACGAGGAGGGCCGGGCCCTCCTGCGTCACCTCGGCATGCCGTTCCGCGCCGAGGGCTACTCGGCCGAGGAGCGGGCCGCGCGCCGGCGTCGCAAGCAGAGGAAGCTCGGCCGCGGTCGCGGCCGGCGCTAGAGGAGAGACGTTGGCGAAGACCAGTCTGCGGGTGAAGGCCTCCCGCACACCCAAGTACAAGACGCAGCAGTACACGCGCTGCCATTCCTGCGGCCGCCCCCGCGCGGTGTTCCGCAAGTTCGGCCTGTGCCGCGTGTGCCTGCGCCAGTCGGCGCACGCCGGCGTCATCCCCGGCATGACCAAGAGCAGCTGGTAGGGGGGACGCGCCGATGATGACCGACCCCATCGCGGACATGCTCACGCGGCTCCGCAACGCGAACACCGCCCTGCACGACCAGGTCGAGATGCCCGCCAGCGGGCTCAAGACCGAGGTCGCCCGCGTCCTGAAGGACCAGGGCTACATCAGCGACTTCGAGCTGCGCGAGGGCAGGGTCGGCCAGGATCTCGTCATCCGCCTCAAGTACAGCAGCGACCGGCGCCGCGTCATCAGCGGCCTGGAGCGCGTGTCCAAGCCCGGTCGTCGCGTGTACGTTGACCGGACGTCGATCCCGCGCGTCCTGGGCGGCATGGGCGTCGCCGTGCTCTCGACCTCGCAGGGTGTCATCACGGGTCACGAGGCCCGCCGCCGCGGCATCGGCGGCGAGGTGATCTGCTCGGTCTGGTAGGAGACGAATGAGCCGCATCGGACGCGCACCGATCCTGATCCCCGACGGGGTGACGGTCGACATCACGGGCCAGAAGGTCACGGTGAAGGGCCCCAGGGGGGAGCTCACCCACACCGTGGTCGAGCCCATCCGCATCGCCCAGGAGGACGGCCGGCTCGTCGTGACCCGGCCGACCGACCGCGGTCCGCACCGCGCCCTCCACGGGCTGTCGCGGAGCCTCGTCGCCAACCTGGTGACGGGCGTCAGCGACGGCTTCGAGCGCCGCCTCGAGATCCAGGGCGTCGGCTACCGGGCCCAGATGAAGGGCGCGGCCCTGGAGCTGGCGGTCGGCTACTCGCACCCTGTTACCATCGACCCCCCCGACGGGATCCAGTTCGAGGTCCCGGCACCCACCCAGGTGGTGGTGAAGGGGATCGACAAGCAGCTGGTCGGCGAGATCGCTGCGCAGGTCCGGGGGACCCGTCCGCCGGAGCCGTACAAGGGCAAGGGCGTCCGCTACGCGGGCGAGGTCGTTCGTCGCAAGGTCGGTAAGAGAGCATGAGCCTCAGCACCAGGGATGCGCGCCTCAGGCGCCACCGCAGGATCCGCGGCAAGGTCGTGGGCAGCGCCGAGCGCCCCCGCCTGGCGGTCGCCCGCTCCAACAAGCGCATCTACGCCCAGCTCATCGACGACGCCGCCGGCCACACGCTGGCGGCGGCCGGTTCCCACGAGGCCCCGCTGCGCGGCCTGGCGAAGGGCCCGGCGGCGGGCGAGGTCGGGAAGCTCCTGGCCGAGCGCGCGAAGCAGGCCGGCATCGCCCGGGTCGTGTTCGACCGCGGCGGCTACAAGTACCACGGGCGCGTGAAGTCGCTCGCCGACGGGGCCCGCGAGGGCGGGCTCGAGTTCTAGGGGGGCTGACGAGTGGCTGAGGTGCGCCGAGGCGCCAAGATCAATCCGGACGGGCTCGAGCTCAACGAGCGCGTCGTCCAGGTCAACCGCGTCGCCAAGGTTGTGAAGGGCGGCCGGCGCTTCTCGTTCTCCGCCCTCGTGGTGGTCGGCAACGAGGTCGACACCGTCGGCGTGGGTCACGGGAAGGCCAAGGAGGTCCCCGTCGCGATCCAGAAGGCCGTCGAGGACGCGAAGAAGAACCTGTTCCGCGTGCCGAAGTACCGCACCACGATCACCCACCAGGTGACGGGCCGCTCGGGCGCCGGCAGGGTGTTCCTGAAGCCGGCATCCGAGGGTACCGGGGTCATCGCGGGCGCCGGCGTGCGCGCCGTGCTCGAGCTCGCGGGCATCCGCGACATCCTCAGCAAGTCGCTCGGCACCTCCAACCCGGTCAACCTGGTCGCCGCGACCGTCGCGGGCCTCAAGGACCTGCGCCGGCCCGAGGAGGTCGCCGCCCTGCGCGACAAGACCGTCGCCGAGGTGCTCGGCATCTCGTCCGGCTCCGGCGCGCCCGCGACCGACCTGGCCGAGGCGACCGAGGCCACCCCCG
>DASSBX010000392.1:0-2494 GCA_035698305.1 Miltoncostaeaceae bacterium
CCTGGAGAACGGCAAGGTCGTGCGCGATCAGCGCCAGGCCAGCTACGCGCGGGCGGACTCCTAGCCCGTGAACCCGAAGTTCTTCCTCGCCGAGGCGTGGCGCTCGATCCGCGCGAACGCCGCCGTGTCGGTCGCCGCGACGGTGACCGTGCTGATCGCGGTCTTCATCCTCGGCGCCTTCATCCCCTCGTTCCTCTACGTGCAGTCGACCGTCGACTCCCAGAAGGAGAAGGTCGACATCGACGCGTTCATCTCCGACTCGGCGACGGTGCCGCAGGTGGAGGGGCTCCGCACGCAGCTGACGGCGCTGCAGGGCGACGGCCAGATCCGCGAGTTCACGTACGTCTCGAAGGACGACGCGCTCACCGAGCTGCGCGGGCGGCTGAAGGACCCCTCCATCCTGGAGGAGCTGCCCAGCAACCCGCTGCCGGCGAAGTTCAACATCAAGCCGACCGACCCCGACAACGCCCAGGGGATCATCGACCAGATCGCCGACAGCCCGGCGATCGACCCGGAGCTCGGCATCTCCTACGGCAAGGAGACGGCCGACAAGCTGCTGAGCGTGGCCCGGTTCATCCAGTGGGCGGGCCTCGGCCTCATCACGATCCTGCTGGTGGCGTCGATCCTGCTGATCGGCAACACCATCCGCCTGTCGATCTTCGCCCGCCGCCGTGAGGTGGAGGTGATGAAGCTCGTCGGCGCGACCAACTGGTTCATCCGGTGGCCGTTCGTGATCGAGGGGGTCATCTGCGGCCTCATCGGCGCCATCCTGTCCGTCGCCCTGCTCTGGGCGGTGAAGATCGGGGTGGTCGACCAGTGGATCCAGGACGCCGACAGCGCGCTGACGCGCGACCAGGCCACCACCATCGGGTTCCCGCTGCTCGGGCTCATCCTGATCCTGTCGGGCGGACTCGTCGGCGCGCTCGGCAGCGGCATCACGCTGCGCCGCTTCCTGAAGGTCTGACCAAGGCCCACCCGGGCACCGGGCGGGACGCCCCGATGCGTCTACCATCGGAAGGGTTGTCCCCGGGACCCGTCAGATGAGCCTCCGCCGGGTCCTCGCGGCCGTCGCCGCCGTCGTGGTGGTGCTCGCCGTCTTCGTCGCCGGCGTCGTCGTCGGCGGGCACGCCGAGGCGGTGGGGCTCACGCAGCTGAGGGACCCCATCCGCGGATGGGTGCTGGGCGACAGCGGCCAGGACCTGTCGGCGCAGGTGCTGGACATCCTGGACGACCGCTACTACGAGCCGGTCGACCGCCAGAAGCTCGAGGACGCCTCGGTCGACGCGCTCATCGGCTCGCTCGGCGACCCGTACACCGACTACCTCAGCCCCGCGGAGCTCCAGGCGCTGCGCGACCGCACCGACCGCGCCTACTACGGGGTGGGGCTGCAGGTGGCGCAGCGCGACGAGGACGTCGTGGTGGTGCGCGTCTACGACGGCAGCCCGGCCGCCGCGCAGGGCGTGAAGGCGGGCGACCGCATCGTGTCGGTCAACGGGAGGACGGCCGAGGACCGCTCGCTCGACGTGGTGGTCGCGGAGATCCGCGGGGAGGAGGGCACGAAGGTCACGGTGGGCTTCCAGACGGGCGACGCCGCGCCGCGCGAGGTGACGATGACGCGGGCGCGCATCCGGGTGCCCGCCGTCGACTCGAGGATCGTCACGCGCGACGGCGTGAAGATCGGGTACATCGCCCTCGCGCAGTTCTCGCGGGGGGCCGCCGACGCGTTGCGCGACACCATCACCAGCCTGCGGGAGCGCGGCGTCGAGGCGCTCGTGCTCGACCTGCGCGGCGACCCGGGGGGCCTCGTGGACGAGGCCGTGGGCATCGCGGGCGCGTTCCTGCCGAAGGGCTCGACCGTGGTCGTGACCCAGGGCGAGCACTCGGCCCGCAAGGTGCTGCGCACCGACGACGACCCGGTGGCGGGGGACCTGCCGCTGGAGGTGCTGGTCGACCGCAACTCGGCCAGCGCCAGCGAGATCGTGGCCGGCGCCCTGCGCGACAGCGGACGCGGCACGCTGGTGGGGGAGCGGACGTTCGGCAAGGCGCTGGTCCAGAGCACCGTGCTGCTCCGCAACGGGGGCGCCCTGAAGCTCACCACCCAGCGTTACCTCACTCCGTCCGGCTACGACCTGGCGACCCGCGGCCTGCCGCCGGACGTCAAGGCGGTCGATGACCCGGCGACGCCGCGGCGCGACGAGGCGCTCCAGCGGGCCCTCGCCCTCGCGGCGGCGGGATGAGCCGCGGGGGGCCGGCGACGGCCCTGGTCGCCGAGCTGGTCTCGTCCGGCCGTGGCGCGGCGGCCCAGCCGGCGTTCGAGCCGGGCGCGCCGATCGCCCTGGCCAAGGGCGCGCGCGGCGGCGCGTCCGTCGGCGACCTGGTCACGGTGACCCTGCGCGGCCGGGCGGGCCGGGTGGTCGCCGTCCACGGGCCGGCGTCGTCGCCGCGGGCGGCCATGCGGGCACTGCTGGCCTCAGAGGACATGGGCCGCCCCTTC
>DASSBX010000393.1:0-2818 GCA_035698305.1 Miltoncostaeaceae bacterium
GACGCGGTGGTCGCCGCGGGCTTCGTGCTGGCCGGGCTCGCCGAGGCAGTCGTGTTGCACCGGCACCCGCCCGCGCTGCTGGCGTTCACGGTCTGCGGTGCGCCCCTGCTGGGCGTTCTCGCCGTGCGCCGGATTCGGCCGCTCGTTCCGCTTTGCGTCATCGCGGGGTTCGCCGTCCTCGGGACGACGATCCAGTCCGTGTTCTGGGCGGACGCGGGGGACGGTGGCGGGGTGTGGCTGTTCGCGCTCATGTTCGCGTCGTACTCGCTCGGCGCCCACGGGCGTGGCCGCGCGGTCGTTCTCGGCGGGCTTGTTCCGCTGCTGCTCGGCCTGGCGGTCGACCTGCCCACCATGGCCGGCTGGGCGCTGGCCAACGGCGTGCTCTTCCTGACTGCCTTCGTCGGCGTGCTGCCCACGGCGGTGGGCCGGGTCGTCCGAATGCGCCGGGAGCGGCTCACCGCCCTCGACGAGCAGCGCGACCTGGTCCTGCGCGGGCATCACACACAGCGTGAAGCCGCCGTGCTGGCCGAGCGACTCCGCACCACAGAACGGCTCCAGCCCGGGCTGCTCGACGGTCTGGTGGCGATCGCGGACCGCGCCGAAACCGGCGCCGACCCGAGCGAGATCGAGCAGGTCGCGCGCCGGCTGCTCGGCCGCACCCGCGAGGAGGTGGTCGCGTTGACCGCGCCGGTGGAGGTGCCAGATCCGCCCGTGCCGCCTGCCGCGGACCACCTGCCTGTCCTGAGGGCGGCCGCCCAGCGGTGGACGGTGCTCGCCGCGGGCGGGATCGGTGCGGGTCTGGCGCTGGAGTCGACGGGGGCGCTCCGGCTGTCGGCCCCGGCGGGGCTCGCGGTGGTCGCCGGCGTCGCGGTCGGTCTTCCGCTCTCGCTGGTGTGGTGGCGCCCCTTGGCGGCCCTGGCCATGGCCTGGTGTGCCGTCGTGGCGTTCTCGCGTCTGATCGCACCGCTGGACGGCTCGCTCAGCGGCACCACGTTCGCCCTGGCGGGCGCGTTCGCCGTCGCAGTGCTGTGCACTCGGCGTGACGCGATCGTCGGGCTGGCGCTTTGCTGGCTGGGCCAGCTGGTCGGGGTGGGCACCGACGACCCGTTGGGGGAGGCGGTGATCATCTTCGTCTGCTGGCTCGGTGGTCTGGCCGTCAACGAAGCCAGCTTGCTGGTGGAGCAGAGCCGGGCCAACAACCTGCTGCTCGCCGAGCAGCAAGCGGTGGCGAAGCAGCGCGCCGTCGTCGAGGAGCGCCTCCGGCTGGCCCGCGAGGTGCACGACCAGATCGGGCACAGCCTGACGGTGGTCGCCCTCCAGGCGGGGGCCGCCCGGCGGTTGGCTGGGACGGATCCCCAGCGCGCCCGGCAGGTGATGGAGACGATCGTCCAGGCGGCGCGCGAGGGCTCGACCGCGATGACGAGCCGGGGCGGCACCGACGTGGCCGGCCTGCTCGACCGCACCCGTGACGCGGGGCTGACCCTCACGGCCGACGTCGCCGACCTCGACGCTCCGGGTCTGCTCGACTCCGAGACCCGGGAGGTCGCCTGCCGGATCGTGCAGGAGGGGTTGACGAACGTGCTGCGCCACGCGCCGGGAGCGGACGCCACGGTGACGGTGCGCCGGGAGTGCGACGGCGTGAGCGTCAACGTCCGCAACGGCGTACCGACCCGAGCAGGCGGCGCCGCCGGGGGCGGGCGTGGCCTCACCGGGCTGCGGGAGCGGGTCGCCGCCCACGGTGGCGAGCTGGGCTGGGGATTGTGCGAGGACGGCGGCTTCGAGCTGCGCGCCGTGCTGCCCGTCCGTCGCCTCGAGGAAGCCGGCAGATGATCACCGTCGCCCTCGCCGACGACCAGCCCCTCGTGCGCAGCGGGCTTCGGATGATCCTCGAGGGCGAGCCGGACATGGAGATCGTGGGCGAGGCCGCGGACGGCGCCCAGGCGGTCGATCTGGTGACGGTCGCGCAGCCCGACGTACTCCTGCTCGACGTGCAGATGCCCGGCGTCGACGGACTGGAGGCGCTGGCGCAGCTCGCGGCCACCACCATCACTACGCGGGTCCTCATGCTGACGACCTTCGACCTCGACGAGTACGTCTACCGCGCCATGCGCGCGGGTGCCTCCGGGTTCCTGCTCAAGGACATGCCCGGCGAGGACATCGTGGCCGCCGTCCGCCAGGCGGCCCGCGGCACTGACGCTCTCCTCGCTCCCGCGCTCACCCGTCGGCTGGTCGACCGGTTCACCGGTAACCGTCCACACGTCAGCACGCCGGCGCTGGACCGGCTCACACCCCGGGAGCTCGACGTACTGCGGCTGGTCGCGCGCGGCCTGTCCAACGCCGAGATCGCCGCCGATCTCTTCATCGGCGAGACCACGGTCAAGACCCACGTCGCCCGGATCCTCTTCAAGCTTGGGCTGCGTGACCGCGTCCAGGCCGTCGTCGTCGCCTACGAAGCCGGTCTCACGAGCGGAACGACGGGGTCATAGGCCGCCCCGGCTCGTCGCGGATCAGCCTCAGCTGTCCACCGTGACGGGGTCTCCGGCGGTGTCGTCGTGCGCGGCGCTGGCGACGTGGGCGCCGGTCGTCGAGGACGGCGTACCGGCCGTGTCGTTGCCGCGCTTGCCGAGGGCGATCGCCGCGCTCGACGCGACCAGCCCGGTCGCCAGACCCGCGACGGCCCAGCCCGGACCCCACGCGTCGCGGCCCAGGGCACCGTCCACCGAGAGGTCGCCGGGACCACCGTCGATCAATGCGGTGAGTGCGGCGATGAGTACGGCGTTGTACTCCCAGCCGCCCTGCGCGGCCCAGACGCCGTTGG
>DASSBX010000394.1:0-13384 GCA_035698305.1 Miltoncostaeaceae bacterium
GGTGGAGCCCGCGGAGCCCACGGAGGTGTCCGAGGGCAGCACCACCACGCGCTCCACGTCCAGCTCGGTGCGGGCGATCTGCTCGATCACCGTCACCAGGCCCTGCCCCACCTCGGCCGCCGCCGTCTTCACCTCGGCCACCGGGCCGTCGTCGGTGGGGACCAGGCGGACGCGGGCGGTGGAGTAGTCGTCGAAGCCCTCGGCGAACGCGATGTTCTTGAAGCCCACCGCGAACCCGACGCCGCGGACGGTCCCCTCGCCGTGGGTGACGTTCGAGACGCCGCCGGGCAGCTCGCGCAGGTCCATCGGCGTGCTGCGCGCCAGCGGCGGCAGCGGCATGCCCCGCAGCTCCTCGAGCAGCTCGCGGACCGGGGCCGGGCCGTCGACGACCTGCCCGGTGGGCAGCCGGTCGCCCGTGGCGATGGCGTTGACGATCCGCAGCTCCACCGGGTCCATGCCGAGGGCCGCGGCCAGGCGGTCCATCTGCGACTCGTGGGCGAACGCCACCTGGACCGCCCCGAAGCCGCGCATCGCTCCGCACGGCGGGTTGTTGGTGTAGGCCACCCGGGCGTCGATCGACGCGTTTGGCACGGCGTACGGCCCGCAGGCGAACGTGGCGGAGTTGGCCACCACGGCGGTGCTGCTGGACGCGTAGGCGCCGCCGTCGAGGGTGATGTCGGCGCGCACGTAGACCAGACGGCCGTCGCGGGTGGCGCCATGCTCGTAGGTCATCCACGCCGGATGACGGTGCACGTGGCCGTAGAAGGACTCCTCGCGGGAGTAGACCATCTTCACGGGGCGGCCGGTCCGCAGCGCCAGCATGGCGACGTGCACCTGCATCGACAGGTCCTCCCGGCCGCCGAACGCGCCGCCCACCCCGGACAGGTGCAACCGCGTCAGCTCGACCGGCAGCCCGAGGCTGGCGGCCACCTGGCCCTGGTCGACGTGCAGCCACTGGGTGGCGATGTAGAGGTCGATGCCGCCGTCCTCGGCGGGGACGGCGAGCGCCGACTCTGGGCCGAGGAACGCCTGGTCCTGCATCCCCACCTCGTAGGTGCCGCGGACGACCACCTCCGCCGTGGCGCCGGGGTCGCCGTGGCGGATCGGCACCGCCCGCAGCAGGTTCCCGCCCGGGTGGAGCGCGCGGGCGCCGGCTGCGAGGGCGTCCGCCGCGGTGGTGACCGGCTCCAGCTCCGCGTAGTCCACCTCGACGAGGGCGGCCGCGCGGCGGGCGGTCTCGGGGTGGTCGGCGGCGACGATCGCGACCGGCTCGCCCTCGTAGCGGACCTCGTCGATCGCGAGCACCGGCTGGTCGGGGACCTCCATGCCGTACACCGGGCGGCCGGGGACGTCCTCGTGGGTCAGCACCGCCCGCACCCCCGGCACCGCCAGCGCGGCCCCGACGTCGATGCCGCGCACCCGTGCGCTGGGGTGGGGGCTGCGGAGGGTGGCGCCCCACAGCATCCCGTCGGCGTGGAGGTCGGACGCGTACGCGAACCGGCCCTGCACCTTCGCCTCGCCGTCGGCGCGCGGCACGCTCTCGCCGATGCGCCCCCGCTTCAGCGGCGCCCGGGTCGGCGTGCCCGTGGTGCTCACGCCGGCCGCAGGGCGGTCGCCGCGGCGGCGCGGGCGATCGCGTCGAGGTCGCCGGTCAGCAGCTCCCCGGCGCGCACCACGGGCGCGCCGTCCACCAGCAGCGCCTCGGCGTGCCGGGGCGGACCCATCGCCATCGCCGTCACGGGGTCGGCGATGCCGGCGTGGCCGGCGTCGTCGAGCCGCCACAGGGCCACGTCCGCGAGCTTGCCGGGCTCCAGGGAGCCGAGCTCGTCGTCGCGGCCCAGGCAGCGGGCGCCGTGGATGGTCCCCAGGGCGAGCGCCTGGCGGGCGGTCATCGCCGCCGGCCCGCCGCGCAGCCGGGCGACGAGGAGGGCCTCGCGCACCTCGACGGCCAGCTCGCCCGACTCCTGGGAGGCGGCGCCGTCGACGCCCAGGCCCACGGCGACCCCCGCGGCGGCGAGGTCGGCGGCGGGCGCGATGCCGGCGCCGAGGCGGGCGTTGGACGACGGGCAGTGGGCCACCGACGTGCCGGTCGCGGCGAAGCGGGCGACCTCCTGCGGCGACAGGTGGACGCAGTGGGCCAGCCACACGTCCGGCCCGAGCCAGCCGAGGTCGTCGAGGTACTCGACGGGGCGGACGCCGAAGCGGTCGAGGCAGAACTCCTCCTCCTCGACGGTCTCGGCCAGGTGGGTGTGCAGGCGCACGCCGTGGCGGCGGGCGAGGGCCGCCGACTCGGTCATGAGCTCCCCGGTGACCGAGAACGGCGAGCAGGGGGCCACGGCGATCCGCAGCATCGCCCCGGGCGCCGGGTCGTGCCAGCGGGCGATCGCCTCCTCGGTGGCGGCCAGCACGCCGTCGCGGTCCTCGGTGACCTCGTCGGGGGGCAGCCCCCCCTGGGACCGCCCCAGGTCCATGGAGCCACGGCAGGGGTGGAAGCGCAGGCCCAGGCGGGCCGACGCGTCGATCGACGCCGCCAGCAGCGCGTTCCCGCCCCCGGGGAACAGGTAGTGGTGGTCGGTGGAGGTGCTGCAGCCCGAGAGCGCGAGCGCGGCGAGGGCCGCCGACGCGGAGGCGTGGACGACCTCCTCGTCGATGCGCGCCCACACCGGGTAGAGGGTGGTGAGCCAGCCGAACAGGTTCTCCTCGGTCGCCAGCCCGCGCGTCGACCACTGCCAGAGGTGGTGGTGGCAGTTCACGAGACCGGGCGTGGCCAGGCAGCCGCGGCCGTCGATGCGCGTCGTCCCTGCGGGGACCCCCGGGGGCGCCCCGGGGCCGAGGGCGGCGATGCGCGGCCCGTCGGTCAGGATCCAGCCCTCGGCGATCTCGGTGCCGGCCGCGTCGACCGTCGCGATGGCGCACCCGTCGATGAGGACGGCGCTCACCGCGCGCTCCGCACCGACGCGAGCCGCACCGCGTCGAGGATCTTCTCGTAGCCGGTGCAGCGGCAGAGGTTGCCGGCCAGGGCCTCCCGGATCTCGCTGTCCCCCGGCGACGGCGAGCGCCGCAGCAGGTCCTCGGTGGCCATCACGAGCCCCGGGGTGCAGAAGCCGCACTGGACGGCGCCCGTGTCGACGAACGCCTGCTGCACCACGCCCAGGTCGCCCTCGGGTGCGAGCCCCTCGACGGTGCGCACGTCGCGGCCCTCCGCCTGGCGGGCCAGCACGAGGCAGGAGCAGACGAGGACGTCGTCCATCAGCACCGAGCACGACCCGCACTCGCCCTGCTCGCACGCGTTCTTCGAGCCGGGCAGGCCGAGCCGCTCCCGCAGGGCGTACATCAGGCTCTCGCCCTCCCAGATCGCCTCGGCCTCGCGGATCTCGCCGTTCACGCGCAGCGTGAGCCTCACGGCGCGTGCTCCGCCCAGCACCACGCGGCGGTGCGGCGCCCGATGACGGTCAGGGCGTGCCGCCGGTAGTCGCCCGTGCCGCGCACGTCGTCGATCGGCCGGGCCGCCTCCCCCACCAGCTCGCCGAAGCGGCGCAGCGCGGCGTCCGGCAGCGGCGTGCGGGCCTCCCAGTGGCCGCCCTCGTCGAGGACGCCCTCCAGGAACGCCTCCGCCCCGGCGGCGCGGATGACGGTGGGCGCCGCCGAGCCGATCGCGGTGCGCACCGTCCGCATCCGGACGTCGAACGCCACGGCGAACGAGCAGACGGCGATGACCATCGCGTTGCGCGGCCCCACCTTGGCGAACTGCTGCGGGCCGCGGGCGGCCGGGACCCGTATCGCGCGGATCAGCTCGTCCGGCGCCATGACGTTCCGCTTGGGGCCGGTGCAGAAGGACTCCAGCGGGACGCTGCGGGTCCCCGTCTCGGAGGCCAGCTCCACGGTGGCGCCGGAGGCGATCAGCGGCGGCAGGGCGTCGCCCGCCGGCGAGGATGTCGCCACGTTCCCGCCCACCGTGCCCCGGTTGCGGATCTGCGGCGACCCGACGGTGCGGGAGGCGATGGCGAGGCCCGGCAGGACCTCCGCCATCTCCCGCACGATCCGGGTGTAGGTGACGCCGGCGCCGATCACGACGTCGTCGCCGTCGGCGCCCCACTCCTCCAGCTCGGCCACCCGGGTCAGGTCGAGGATCCGCTCGGGCCGGCGCCGGTCGAAGTTCAGCTCGACCATCAGGTCGGTCCCGCCCGCCATCGGCAGCGCCCCGGGATACCTGCGCCTGGCCGCCAGCGCCTCACCGAGATCCCGTGGCTGGACCGTCGTCTCCAAGGTGACGAGGATACGTCGTGCCGGCGGCTCGCGCAGGTGCGCGTCCGCCGGCCGCCCCCCGGGGCCGCGAAGGTACCGCGCGCACGTCGCCGCCGCCGGGCGCGATCTCAGGGCTGGCACCGTGGTCGCCGGCCTGTTCGCCGCGACCGCGGTGGCGTGGGCGGTCGCGGCCGTCGCGAACGTGCTGGCGTGGCGCGACGGCGCGCCGGGGGCGTTCCCGCCGGCGTTCCCGGCGTTCCTGGCGCTGGCGATCCTGTCGCCCGCCTCGGTGGGCCTGTTCGTCGCCGTGCGCCGGCCCGGCAACCGGGTCGCGTGGATCCTCCTGGCCGGCCCGCTGACGGTGGCGGTGGTGATGGCGGGCGACGGGCGCTCCCGCCTCTGGCTGGGCGCCGATCCGTCGTCGACCGTCGGCGCGTGGGCGGCGTTGGTGTCGTGCCTGTGGCCGGTGCTGTTCGCCTGGCCGGTCGCGCTGGCGTTCCGGTTCCCGGACGGCCGGTTGCCGTCGCGGCGATGGCGGATCCCGTGGTGGCTCGCGGTCGCGTCGTTCGGGGGCGCGTTGCTGCTGATCACGCCGGTCGACCCGATCGAGCGCGGCGACGGCCTCGACGTGGCGAACCCCCTCCCCGCGACGCTTCCCCGGGGGATCGGCGAGCCGATGTTCTGGGTCTGCTGGGGCGGCATCGTCGCGTCGCTGGTGCTGCGGCGCTCGCGCTGCGGGCCCGGTACCGGGCCGGCGGGCCGCGGGAGCGGCGCCAGGTGCTGTGGCTGGCCTACGGCGCCGTCGTGTTGCCGCTGTGGCTGGGCGGCGGGTCGGTCGTCGGGGCGATCTGGTCGTGGCCGGAGGCGCTCGACGGCGTGGGCCTGGCCTTCATCCAGGTGTGGCCGGCCGTGGCGGTGATGATCGCGGTGACCCGCCACGGGCTGTGGGAGATCGACCGCGTCCTGAACCGGACCCTGGTCAACGCCGTGCTGACGGCGGTGCTGCTGGCGGTGTACGCCGCCGTCGCGCCGGGCGTCGGGGCCCTGGTCGGCCCGTCCGAGCCGACCGCAAGCCTCGGCACCCTGGCCGCCGCTCTCCTGTTCCTCCCCCTCCGCCGGCGGATCCAGGGCGCGGTCGACCGTCGCTTCGCCCGCCGCCGGGTGGAGGCGACGCGCGTGCTGCGGAGTTCCTGGAGGACGTCCGGACGGGGCACGCCGAGCCGGAGGATGTGGGCGAGGCCGTCGCCCTCGCCCTCGGCGACCCGAACCGCGAAGGTGCTGTTCCGGCTCCCCGATACGGGAGGCCTGGCGGACGCGGAGGGCCGCCTGGTCGACGATGCGTCAATTGGCGGGCGGGGGTCGACGCCAATTGGCGGGGACCGGACGCTCGGGGTGCTCCTCCACGCAGACGACCCGGCGTCGGACCCGGATCTGCTGCGCGCGGTGCTGGCGGAGTCGGCACTGCCGGTCGAGCTGGCGCGACTGCGGGTGGAGGTGCGGCTGCAGCTCGCCGAGGTGGCGTCGTCGCGGGAGCGGATCGCCCAGGCCGGCTACGCGGAGCGCCGGCGGATCGAGCGCGACCTGCACGACGGCGCCCAGCAGCGGCTGGTGACGCTCGGCATCGTGCTGCGGCGTCTCCAGCGGTCGCTGCCGGGCGAGGCGCGGGTGCTCGTGCCGGCCCTCGACGCGGCGGTCGACGAGGTGGCCGGCGCGATCACCGACCTCCGGACGATCGCGGCCGGCGTGCGGCCCCCGCGCCTGGACGAGGGCCTCGCCGCCGCCCTCGCCGACCTGGCGCGCGGGTCGGCGGTGCCGGTGGAGGTGACCGCGTCGGCCCGCCGCGCCCCCGCCGACGTGGAGGCCGCCGCGTACTTCGTGGCGTGCGAGGCGCTCACCAACGCCGTGAAGCACGCCGCGGCCAGCCGCGTGCGGGTGCAGACGACCCGGGAGGGCGGCCTGCTGCGGATGACGGTCTCCGACGACGGCATGGGCGGCGCGGCGCCCGCCGCGGGCTCGGGCCTGCCCGGGATGGCCGACCGCGTGGCGGCGCACGGCGGGACCATGCTCGTGGACAGCCCCCGGGGGCGGGGACGCGGATCGAGGTGGTGCTGCCGTGCGGGTCGTGATCGCCGAGGACACCGTGTTGCTGCGCGAGGGCCTCGCCGGCCTGCTGGAGGACGCCGGCCACGAGGTGGTGGGCAGGGCCGGGCGACGCCGAGGTCCTGCCGGCGCTCGTGGGCGAGCACGCCCCCGACCTCGCGGTGGTGGACGTGCGGATGCCGCCGGGCTACGACGACGAGGGGCTGCGCGCCGCCGCGGACATCCGCCGCAGCCACCCGGGCACCGCCGTGCTGATGCTGTCCCAGCACATCGAGACCCGCCACGTCGCCGAGCTCGTGCAGGCCGGTGGCGGGTTCGGATACCTCCTGAAGGACCGCGTCCTCGACGTCGACGACTTCCTCGACGCCGCGCGCCGCGTCGCCGGCGGCGGCTCCGCGCTGGACCCCCAGGTCGTCGCCCCCCTCCTGGGCGGCGGCGCCCGGCGCGTCCGCGGGTTCAGGGCAGGCCCTGAGCGGGACGGGCGGACGTCCAGGGGTGGCCCCGATGCGGGTGCCCGAGGTCCGGCCGTAGCGTCGCGCCATGACCATCATCGCGCACCACCTCACCCGCACCGCCGCCGCCGCCGCCGTCTTCGCCGGCCTCTGCGCCGCCATGCTCCTCGCCCCCGCGCAGGCCAGGCGGCCCTTCCCCGAGCCCGGCCCCGACGACACGCTCGACGTGGTGTCCCTCGAGTTCGCCGGCAACCACGCGAAACACGCGAGGAAGGCCGGCGGGTCGAACCACCGGCGCTGCGTCTTCCCCGCGACGCCCGGCCCGCCCGCGTCGACCGGCACCCTCTCGGCTACGGTTCAGGGAGGGTGCCCGAGCACGCGATCACCTACGGCAAGACGGCGGTGCCGGTCTACCGGCACGGCGCCGCGCCGCTGGAGGGCCTCCCCGCCATCCCGGAGTCGGCCGTCACGCGTCTGCCGAACCACCTGGTCGCGGGCCGCGTGACCGTCGAGGTGTTCGGCGACAACTTCCTGCCGTCGTACACCGAGGGCGACAACTCGATGGTCGTCGCGACCGACAGCATCAAGAACCTGGTGCTCCGCGAGTCGGGGTCGTGGACGGGCGCGACCCCCGAGAGCCTGCTGCTGCACCTCGGCGGCCTGATGCTCGCCGACTACTCCCAGATGCAGGCCCTCAGGATGGCCTGGGAGGAGATCCCCTTCGCACCCGCCGGCGGCGACGTGCTGTTCGCCCGCGCCGGCGACGACCGCGCCGTCGCCGACATGCGCCTCGAGCGCGACGGCGACGGCGTCCGCATCGCGGCGCTGTCGTGCGGCCGGCGCGACATGGCGCTGCTCAAGCTCACCGGCAGCGCGTTCACCGCGTTCGTCCGCGACGACTACACCACCCTCCCCGAGCGCCGCGACCGCCCGCTCTACATCGGCCTGGACGTCGGGTGGCGGTACGCCTCCCCCGCCGACGCCCTCGGCGGCGACCCCGGCCGCCACGTGTCCGCCGCCCAGGTGTCCGACCTGGTTCGCGCCGTCTTCACGGAGTTCGTGTCCGAGTCGATCCAGCACCTCGTCCACGAGATGGGCGTCCGGATGCTCGAGCGCTACCCCGGGCTGCAGGAGGTGTCGTTCGAGGGGCGCAACCTCACCCGCGACCCCGTGGTGGAGGGCGTGTACACCGACCCGTTCCCCGCCCACGGCACGATCACCCTGACCATGCGGCGCTGATGGCCGATCGCCTCACCACCCACGTCCTCGACACGGCCCACGGCCATCCCGCCGCAGGGGTCGCCGTCACGTTGCGCCGCGACGGCGAGGTCGTCGCGGAGGCCGTCACCAACGCCGACGGCCGCACCGACGCGCCGCTGCTGGAGGGTGCCGACCTGGTCGCGGGCGTCTACGAGCTGACGTTCGCCGTGGGCCACTACTTCACCGGCGCGGAGGGCTTCCTGGACGAGGTGCCCGTCCGCTTCACCGTGGAGGCGGGCGCCGGCCACCTGCACATCCCGCTGCTCGTCTCCCCCTGGAGCTACACGACCTACCGCGGGTCCTGACCGGCCCGGACGGCCCTCCGGCCGTCAGCTCCTGATGTAGGGGATGCCCACCGCGGCCGGCGGCCGCGGGCGGCGGATGACGCCGGCGACGGCGATCAGGGTCAGCAGGTACGGCAGCGTCTGGAACAGCACCGCCAGCGACTCCGAGTAGACCGGCAGCCGCTGCGCGATCGCGCTCGCCGAGCCGAACAGGATCGCCGCGAAGAAGATCCCCTTCGGGCGCCAGTTGCCGAAGATCAGGGCGGCCAGGGCGATGAAGCCCTGGCCGCGGGACATGTTCTCGCTGAAGGAGTCGACGAACCCGATCGACAGGAACGCCCCGCCGAGCGCCGCCAGGATCCCGGAGATCGTGACGCCCGTGTACCGCAGCCGGTACACCGACAGCCCCACGGTCTCGGCGGCGCGCGGGTGCTCGCCCACCGACCGCAGGCGCAGCCCGAACGCCGTGCGGAACATGATCCAGTACGACAGCGGCACCATCAGCAGCGCGAACCAGATGAGCAGGTTCAGGTCGCCGATCGCCTGCCCGATGAACGGCACGTCGTCCAGGAACGCCAGGTGCACGTCGGGGATCGCCGAGACCTCACCGGGCGTGCCCTCCGGGCCGTAGATGTCGATGAACAGGTAGCCGGTCAGCCCCCAGCCGAGGAGCCAGACGCCCGTGCCGCTCAGGATCTGGTCGGCGCGCAGGTGGATCGACACCACGGCGTGGATCAGCGCCAGCACCGCGCCAGCGAGGATCGCGAGCACCACGCCCCACACCCAGCTGCCGAGCTTGTCGGCGCCCAGGAACCCGAAGAACGCGCCGACCAGCAGCATCCCCTCCAGGCCGATGTTCACGACGCCGCTGCGCTCGGAGAACATGCCGCCGATCGCGGCCAGGATGAGGGGCGTCGCGTAGCGCAGCATCGCGGCGACCAGCGTCCCCCCCACGAACACCGCCTCGAGGTTGCCGACGCTGGACTGCGTCGCGGCGATGCCGAGCGCCCCGAAGATGAGGGCCAGGGCCATCGCGGTGAGGCCCGCCCGCCGCGCGCCCCGCCACGCCGCCCACGCGCCGAGCGCGAACGCCACGATCGCCACCGCCAGCGGCACGGCCATGCTCCGCGCCGTGACCGGCGGCACCGCGAGCCAGAAGGCCACGAGGGCCAGCACGATCGACGCCGCCGCGATGGCGGCGGGCCCGCGGGGCACGCGGGCGAGCGCCCACCCGCGGACCCGCTCGCCCATCGGCACGCGCGGCAGGGGCGGCACGTCGAGGTCGCTCGCGGCGAAGCCGCGCGCCTCCCCCCCGTGCCGCCGTCGCCGGAAGGACGGCAGGGACGGCATCGTCGGCGTGTGGAGCCATCCGAGCCTGCCGCGCCGCCACAGCCAGAGGATCAGGACGTCGGCGCCGATGAACAGCAGCACCAGCGCCTGGATCATGAGCTGCAGGTTGCCGGCGAGGCTCGGGTCGAAGATGTCCGGGTCGAGCGAGCGCGACGAGGTGCCGTACTGGAGGGCGCCGAACAGGAACGCGGCGAACAGCACGCCGACGGCGGTGTTGCGGCCCAGGAAGGCGACGGCGATGCCGGTGAACCCGACGGTGGCGCTCTGGACGTCGAGCGTGCCGAGCCGGAACTGCCAGCCGAGGATGTCCAGGGCGCCGCCCAGGCCGGCGAAGCCGCCCGAGATCGCCATGGCCAGGAAATAGCTCTGGCGGACGCTGATGCCGCCGTAACGGGCGGCCTCGGCGCTGCGGCCCACGGCCCGGACGCGGAAGCCCAGGGTGGTGCGCGACAGCGTGAGCCAGTAGACGACCAGCGCGCCGAACGCGATGAAGATCCCGATCGTGAGGCCCTGGAGCACCGGGTCGCCCCAGATCACGGGGAGCCGCGCCGCCTCCACCACGTCGTTGGAGATCGGCACGCTCGCCTGGATGGGGTTGTCGTTCTGCAGCGGCCCGCCCAGGCCGAACAGGTACGACCCCACCCAGTAGGCGATCCAGTTGAGCATGATCGTCGTGACGACCTCGTGCGCCCCGACGGTGGCCTTCAGGAAGCCCGCGATGCCCGCGAACGCGGCGCCCGCGAGAGCCGCCAGAACGATCACGATCAGGATGTGGGCGGGCCCCGCCAGGCCGGCCCACGACGAGCCGACCCACACCGAGACGATCGCGCCCATCGTCCACTGGCCCTGGCCGCCGATGTTGAACATGCCGCACCGGAAGGCGAACGCGACGGCCAGGCCGGTGAGGATGAGCGTCGTCGTCTGGAGCAGGGTCTGCTGCAGGTTGAACGCCGCGTCGGCGCGGGCGTCCCCCGTGACCCACGGCAGGAACCAGTCGAGCCCGGCGCCCTGGAAGATCCCCTTGTAGACGGCCAGCGGGTTGTGGCCCGTGAAGAGCACGACGAGGCCGGCGATCAGGAACGCCAGGATCGTGGTGGCGACCGAGGTCAGGACCCCCCCGACGTGCGGCAGCGTCCAGCCCTTCCAGCCGCGCGGCGGCTCCTCGGGCGGCGGCTCCGGCAGGCTCGGCGGAGGGATCGGCGGGGCGGTGGTGCTCACGCGCGCGCCCGCCCGCCGCCGAGCATCGTCTCGCCCAGGGCGTCGCGGTCGGCCCCCGCCGGGAACTCGGCCACGATGCGGCCCTCGAAGATCACGAGGATCCGGTCGGCCAGGGACAGGATCTCCTCGAGCTCCAGCGAGACGAGCAGGATGGCGCGGCCCTCGTCGCGCTCCGCGACGAGGCGGCGGTGGACGTACTCGATGGCGCCGACGTCGAGGCCGCGGGTGGGCTGGGAGGCCACCAGCACGCCCGGGTCGCGCGACACCTCTCGGGCGATGATGACCTTCTGCTGGTTGCCGCCCGACAGCGAGGCGGCCGGCGCGCGCGGCCCGCCCCCGCGCACGTCGAACTCCTGCAGCAGCGGCTGGGCGGCCGCCTCCATCCGCCCCGGGAACAGCCAGCCGTGCGACGAGGCGGGCGGCTTGTCGAAGTCGTGCAGGGCGATGTTCTCGGCCAGGGTGAAGTCCATGACCAGGCCGCGGTGCTGTCGGTCGGTGGGGATGTGGCCCGCCCCGGCCTCCAGGACGTCGTGGGGGCTGGCCCCCGTGATGTCCCGACCGTCCACCCGGATCGTCCCGGAGGTGGGGGCCCGCAGGCCGGCGATCGCGTCGATCAGCTCCGCCTGCCCGTTGCCGTCGACCCCCGCCAGGCCCACGATCTCGCCCGCCCGCACGTCCAGGCTGAGGCCGCGCACGGCCTCCAGGCCGCGCTCGTCGTGGACCACCAGGTCGCGCACCTCCAGGCGGGGCTCCCCGGGCTTCGCGGGCGTCTTGTCGACCCGCAGCACCACCTCGCGGCCGACCATGAACCGCGCGAGGTCGGCCTCGGAGGCGCCCCGGGTGGTCTCGGTGGCGATGTACCTCCCCCGCCGCAGCACCGTGACCCGGTCGGCGATGTCCAGCACCTCGTTGAGCTTGTGGGTGATGAAGATGACGGAGGTGCCCTGCGCGGTGAGGTTGCGCAGGATGCCGACCAGCTCCGTGGCCTCCTGGGGCGTCAGCACCGCGGTGGGCTCGTCGAGGATCAGGATGTCGGCGCCGCGGTAGAGGGCCTTCAGGATCTCCACCCGCTGCTGCATGCCGACGGTGATGTCCTCGACCAGCGCCTCCGGGTCGACGGCCAGCCCGTAGCGGTCGGAGATGGCCTGCACGCGGGCGGCCGCCTCGCCGCGGTCGATGACCGGGCCCCGGGTCGGCTCGACCGCCAGCACGATGTTCTCGGCCACGGTCATCACCGGGATGAGCATGAAGTGCTGGTGCACCATCCCGATGCCGAGGGCGATCGCGTCGAGCGGCGACGCGATCTCGACCCGCCTGCCGTCGACGAGGATCTCGCCCTCGTCGGGCGCGGTGAGCCCGTACAGGATGTTCATGAGCGTCGACTTGCCGGCGCCGTTCTCGCCGAGGAGCGCGTGCACCTCGCCGCGCCGCAGGTCGAACCGGACGTCGTCGGAGGCGACGACCCCCGGGTACCGCTTCGTGATGCCGCGCAGCTCCAGCACCGTCTCCTCCGGCGCCCCGGGCGCCGGAGGAGGCTGGTGTGGGAGCTGCGCGCTCACGGACGTGCCGTCAGGATCGTCCCTTACTGGCTCGGGACGGTGATGTCGCCGTCGATGATCTGCTGCTTGAGGTCATCGACCTCGTCGATGATGTCCTGCGGGACATCCGGGCTGACCTTGCCCAGGGAGACGCCGTTGTTGGCCAGGTCGAAGGTGGCGTCCTCGCCGCCCTTGAACGAGCCGTCCTGGACCGCCTTGATCGAGTCGAACACCGAGGTGTCCACCCGCTTCACGGCGCTGGTGAGGATGTGCGGACCGAGGTCGGACTGGTCGCGGTCCACGCCGATGCCCCAGACGTTCTTGTCCGCCGCGGCGGACAGCGCGCCGAGGCCGCAGCCGCCCGCCACCTGGAAGACGGCCTGCGAGCCCTTGGAGATCTGGTCGAGCGCCAGCTCCTTGCACGGGGCCTGCTGGACGAACTCCTGCGAGTAGTCCACCAGCACCTTGACGTTCGGGTTGGCGGCCTTCGCGCCCGCCGTGTAGCCGGCGATGAAGATCGTGACCGTCGGGATCTTCTGCCCGCCGACGGCGCTGATGACCTGCTTGCCGCCCTTCTTCTCGACCATCTTCGCCGCCATGTAGCCGACGAGGTAGCTGTTCTCGTTGGTCGCGAAGGTCAGGCCGCGCACGTTGGCCGGCTTGGTCTTCAGGGCCTCCCACGGGTAGTCCACGATCGCGAAGTTCTGGTCGGGGAACTGCGTCGCCACGGTGTCCATCGCGTCGGCCATGAGGAACCCGACGCCGATGGTCAGGCTCGTCTCGTCGCGCGCGAGCGAGGTCAGGTTCGGGATGTAGTCGCTCGCGGCCTTCGACTCGATCGGCTGGCCGTCCACGCCGAGCTCGGCCTCCGCGCGCTCCAGGCCCTCGAGCGCGGACTGGTTGAACGAGCGGTCGTTGAACTTGCCGACGTCGCTGA
>DASSBX010000395.1:0-2654 GCA_035698305.1 Miltoncostaeaceae bacterium
CTCACCCGGCTCGAGGACGCCGCGGCCGTCGCCGCCGGGGACTACTCCCAGTTCCTGCTCGGACGGAGACTCGTGGTGCAGACGCTCGCCACCGGCGACCCCATGGTGGCCGGCGACCCCGCCCGTATCCAGGAGCGGCTCGAGCGGGTCGACACGGGGGCACTGACCCTCGGCGACGGGATCGCGTGGTTCGACGTGAACGGCGTCGCGCGGGCCGCGGTCGGGGCGCGCATCGCCCGCGGCAGCCGTGCCGACGGCGAGCTGGGGCGCCTGCTCGCCGCCGCCGCCGCCGGCGGGGTGCCGCAGGTGAGCGGCAGCATCGACCGCTCCGCATACGGCGAGCCGATCGTCGCGATCATCGTCCCCACCAGGAGCGCCTCCGGCCGCGTCAACGGGGCCCTCGTCGGGGGCATCCCCGTGGCGTTCCTGAACCAGCGCGCCGCCGAGCGACGGGAGTTCCGCGGCGGCAACGTGTTCATCCTCGACCGTGACGGCGATCTGTTCGTGGCGCCCGGGCTCACCGCGTCGAGGCCGCTCGGCGGCGACCCGGTCATCCGCCGCATCCGCACCTCGCCGAGGCGCCCCGTCGCGGAGGCCGTCGTCGGGAGCCTCTCCGGCGTGCGCAACCCGATCGGGCAGGACGACCGCGTCATCGGCTACGCCACCGAGACCGCCACCTCGGGCTGGACGTTCCTCATCGAGGACGGCGAGGCGTCGGTGTTCGCCGACGCGCGTCAGACCCTCGCCGTCGAGCTGGGCGTCCTCGGCCCGCTGGTGGCGCTCGGCATCGCCGGGGCCCTCCTGCTCGGCCGTGGCCTGACGCGCCAGTACCGCGACGCCCGCGCCGCCGAGGACCGGGTCCGGCGGCTGCAGGAGGTCACCGCCGGCCTGTCGGCCGCCTCCACGCCCGCCGAGGTGGGCCGCGTCGTGCTGGAGCGCGGCCGCGACGCGACCGGCGCCTCAGCGGGATCCGTCGCCCTGCTCGACGCGGACGGCGCCACCGTCACGACGCTCGCGCTGCTGGGGTACGGCGACGCGGTGCGGCAGCAGTTCCGGTCGTATCCCGTCACCGCGGACCTGCCGACGGCGCGGAGCATCCGGGAGGGGCCGCTGTGGCTCCACGACGGCGAGGAGGTGCGCGCCGCCCACCCCGACCTGAGGCGCTTCCGGGAGTCGGTGTCCCACGAGGCCCTCGCCGCGCTGCCGCTCCTGGTGGAGGGGCAGCCGATCGGCGGGTTGGCGCTGTCGTACCCCCACCGGCGGGAGTTCGGCGACGACGAGCGGGCGTTCCTGACCTCCATCGCCGATCTCGCCGCGCAGGCGCTCGACCGTGCCCGGCTGTACGAGCTGGAGCAGCGCAAGACGGAGCACCAGCAGATGCTCGCCGAGGCGGGGACGCTCCTCGACGCGTCGCTCGGGGCCCGCGCCACCCTCACCGCCCTCGCCAACCTGTCGGTGCCGCGCCTCGCCGACTGGTGCAGCGTCAGCATGGCGGGGGACGAGGGGATCGAGGTCGTCGCGGTCGCGCACTCCGACCCCGAGAAGGTCGCGATGGCCCATGAGCTGATCGCCCGCTTCCCCGCGCAGCACGACGACCCCGCCGGCGCCGGCGCGGTGATGCGGACCGGCCGCGCCGAGTTCATCCCGGCGCTGACGATGGAGGTGGCCGAGCGGCTGTTGCCGGACCACGAGCGCCGGCGCGCCGTCGAAGCGCTCGATCTCGTGGGTGCCATGACCGTCCCGCTGACGGCGCGCGGCCGCACCCTCGGCGTCCTGACGCTGGTCTCGGCCGAGTCGGGACGTCGCTTCACCACCGACGACCTGGCCTTCGCGGAGGACCTCGGCGCCCGCGCGGGCCTGGCGATCGACAACGCGATGCTGCTCGACCGCTCCCGCGAGATCGCGCGCACCCTCCAGCAGAGCCTGCTGCCGGCGAGCCTCCCGGAGGTCGAGGGGCTCGACGTGGCCGCCCGCTACGTCGCGGGAGGGGAGGGCGTCGAGGTGGGCGGCGACTTCTACGACCTGTTCCCGGTCGACGGCGGCGGCTGGGCGGCGGTGCTCGGCGACGTGTGCGGAAAGGGCACCGAGGCGGCCGCGCTCACCGCCCTCGCGCGCCACACCCTCCGCGCCGAGTCCGAGGACGTGTCGCCGTCCGAGGTGCTCGGGCGGCTGAACCGGGCGATCCTCCGCGAGGGCACCGACTCGCGGTTCCTCACCGCCACGTACGCGTGGCTGCGGCGGGGGAACGGGTCGGCGCCGGTGGAGGTGCGCCTGGCGCGCGGCGGCCACCCGCCGGCGCTGCTCGTGCGGTCGGACGGGTCGATCGAGACGTTCTCCCCCGCCGGGCCGCTGCTCGGGATCATGGACGACGTCCGCTTCGCCGAGAGCGGGTTCGCGCTCGGCCCCGGCGACGCGCTCCTGCTGTTCAGCGACGGCGTGATCGAGGCGCGGGCGCCCGACGGCGAGCTGTTCGGGCTGGAGCGCGTCGCCGCCGTCGCGGCGGAGGCGGCGCCCGGCGGCGCGGAGCACATCGCGGAGGCGCTGGAGGAGGCGATCGCCCGCTTCGGCGTCGCGCACGCCAGCGACGACCGGGCGCTGCTGGTCGTCCGCGTCGCGCCGGCGCGGTGAGCCGGTTTGACCCGCCCCGGGAACGG
>DASSBX010000396.1:0-3855 GCA_035698305.1 Miltoncostaeaceae bacterium
GTCCGCGATGAGGCGCCGGCCGGGCACCTCCACGTCCAGGCCGTCCACCTCGACGACCACCCGGCCGCTGCGCTCCGCCTTGGGGAACCCGAACGCCAGGTGCGACGCGCGGCGCGGCGCGTCCACGCGCACGATGCGGTCGAGCCGCTTCTGGCGCGACGCCGCCTGGCGGGCCTTGGTGCCCGCCCGCCAGCGGGTGACGAACCGCTCCAGCCGGGCGATCTCCTTCGCCTGCTGCTCGGCCTCGGCGCCCTGGCGGTCGATGGCGAGGGCCCGCTCGCGCCGGAACGCCGAGTAGCCCATCGGCCAGTGCTTGGCGCGGCCGCGGTCGATCTCCAGCACTCCCGTGGCCACCGACTCCAGGAACCAGCGGTCGTGCGAGACGAGCACCACCGCGGCGCCCAGCTCCACGATCGTGCGCTCCAGCCACTCCACGGCCTCGATGTCCAGGTGGTTGGTGGGCTCGTCCAGCAGCAGCACGTCCGGCTGGGACACCAGCGACCGCGCCAGCGACGCGCGCGTCAGCTCCCCGCCGGAGAACCCGCGCAGCGGCCGCGGCAGCTGGCCCTCGTCGATGCCGAGGCCGCGCAGCACCCGCTCCATCCACGCCCGCCACGCGTAGCCGCCGGCGCGCTCCAGCCGGGCCTGCGCCTCCTCGTAGGCGGCCAGCACCTCGGCGCCGTGGTCGCCCGACCCCATGCGGGCCTCCAGCGCCGCGAGGTCGGCCTCGGCGGCGCGGGCCGCGGCCATCCCCTCGCCCACGTAGTCCTCGAGCGTCATGTCCGAGCCGATCGGCGGCCGCTGGTCGTGCAGCGCCACCGTCGCGCCGCGCGGCATGCTCACCCGCCCGCCGTCGGGCTCGAGGCGGCCGGCCAGGATCCGCAGCAGCGTCGTCTTGCCCTCGCCGTTGCGCCCGACGACCGCCAGGCGGTCGCCGGGATCGACGCGGAAGCTGACGTCGGACAGCACGTCACGTGCCCCGAAGGCCTTGCGGATCTGGATCGCTTGCACGACGCACTAGGGTAGCGGGGTTGCCCGAGCACGAGACCATCCGGGATGCCGCGGGGGTCGAGGCCGTGGCGGCCGAGGCCCGCGCCACGGGCCGCGCCGCCATCGACCTGGAGTTCCTGTGGGAGCGGACCTACGCCCCCATCGCCTGCCTGGCGCAGATCGCGACGTCCGAGGGGATCCACCTGGTCGACCCGATCGAGGGCGCCCCGCTGGAGCCGATCGCCGACCTGGTGGCCGACCCCGCGGTCGAGACGGTGATGCACGCCCCGTCGGCCGACCTGACGCTGCTGGGGCTCGCGTTCGGCACCCGCCCCCGGAACCTGGTGGACGCCCAGATCGTCGCCGGCTTCGTGGGGCTCGGCGCCGGCCAGGGGCTGGCGACGCTGCTGGAGCGGGTGCTGGGCGTGACGCTCGACAAGGGGGAGCGCTACACGGACTGGAGCCGCCGGCCGCTGTCCGACGCGCAGCTGCGGTACGGCGCCGCCGACGTCGCCCACCTGCTGCAGCTCGCCGACGAGCTGCAGCGGCGGGCCGCCGCGCTCGGCCGCGCCGACTGGGTCGCCGAGGAGCACGAGCGCCGCTACGGGCCTGGCGCCCGCCTGGTGCCCGACCCCGAGACGGCGTGGCGGCGCGTGAAGGGCGGCGGTCGCCTGAACGCCCGCGACCGCGCGGTGCTGCAGTCGCTGGCCGCGTGGCGGGAGCGCGAGGCCGCCCGGCGCGACAAGCCGTCGGCCTGGATCGTCCCCGACCGCACGCTCGTGGAGATCGCCCGCCGCCGCCCCAAGGACCGCCGCGCGCTGGAGAGCGAGCGCGGCCTGCCCGACCGGATCCGGGGCGCCGACGCCGAGGGCATGCTCGCCGCGATGCGCGCCGGCGAGGAGGCCCCGCCCCTGACGCTCCCGTCGCCGCCCTCCGCGGAGCTCCAGCACCGGCTGGACGTGCTCGCGCCGCTCGGCGCCGTGCTGG
Organism: Miltoncostaeaceae bacterium; assembly: GCA_035698305.1. Classification (GTDB taxonomy): domain Bacteria; phylum Actinomycetota; class Thermoleophilia; order Miltoncostaeales; family Miltoncostaeaceae; genus Miltoncostaea. The sequence goes on from DASSBX010000396.1 coordinate 1,978, forward strand.
TCGCGGGCCGCGCCGCCGCCGTCGACCTGGCGCCCAGCCTGCTGGCGACGCGGGACGAGATCTCGTCCTTCCTGGTGGCCGCGCTGCGGGGCGACACGGACGGTGCCGCGCTCGGCAGCGGCTGGCGCCGCGAGCTGGCCGGCGAGGGCCTCATCGACCTGGCGGAGGGCCGCCTGGCGCTCGGCGTGGACCCCACCCGCCCCTACCTGGCGGAGATCCGCCGACCGGGCCCCGCGGGCGGCGGGTAGGGTACCCCGCGATGGCCGAGCCCTCATTCGCGCACGTGGCGTGCTGCATCGACGACAGCGCCGCCGCGACCCGCGCCCTGGCGCACGCCGACGCGCTCCGGACCCTGGCCGGCGGCAAGCTCACCGTGCTGCACGTGATGCCGTCGCCGGCGTTCCTCACGACGCTCGCCGCGGGCCTCGGCGGCGCGCCCGTCCACGACAGCGAGCTCGAGCGCGAGGCGGCGGAGATGTGGCTCGCCGAGCAGATCCACGGGCGCGGGAACGCGGAGGCGGTGCTGCTGGAGGGGCACCCGTCCGAGGCCGCGGTCGACTGGGCCCGCGAGGCCGGGTGCGACGTGCTCGTCGCGGCCCGTCACAGCGGGCGGGTCGAGCGGGTGCTGGTCGGCAGCTTCGCCAGGCACCTCGTCGACCACGCCCCGTGCCCGGTCCTGCTGATCCCCCCCGCGGAGGCGGGCTGACCGAGCGTGGCCGGGCGGCGGGCGGGTCATCGAACGCCGCGCCGCCCCAGCCGTCGTGCCGGAGGACGCGCTATGCCGCGATGGCGGTGACGCCCTCCCGCGTATCCGTTGCGTCGTGCAGGTGCAGGCAGCCGGGGACGCGGCAGATGCCGGGCTCCGGGTCGAGGCGTGAAAGCAGGGCGTCGATGGCGATGAGCTCCGCGAGGTTGGCGGTGGACTCCACGGTGACCTCCGTCGGTCGGTGGGCTGATGTGGCGCCCATCCAACGCGGCGGTGATTTCACCCGGGTTGTCCGGCCGTTAGGGCTCGGTGAAGTCGCTCTCCTCGACCAGCGGAGCCAGATCGGCCATCGCCGTGACCAGGGCGACGCGCGCCACCGAGGGCGCGCCCGCCGCGAGGGGCAGCACCTGCCACACCGTGCGGCGCAGGTAGGCGCCGGCCCAGCGCCGGTAGCGGTCGCCCGTCCGCATCACCAGGGCCTGGATGCTCCGGAGGTTGTCCACGCGGTCGGCCAGCTTCAACAGCTGCGCCGGGAACGGCGCGTTGGCCCGGAGCCGGGTGTAGTAGTCGCGCTGGAGCTCCGGGTCGTCGGGGGCGGTGAGCCAGTCCACGATGTCCGCGACCTCGGGGCCGAAGCCGGTGCGGATCTCCCCCACCGTGGTCGCGGTGTCCTCGACGGTGTCGTGCAGCAGCGCGGCCTGCAGCAGCACCGGCGACGTCTCCCCCCAGCGGGCGAGCTCCATCGCCACCCGCACCAGGTGCACCCAGTAGGGCGTGTCGCTGCCGCGGCGGAACTGGCTGCCGTGACGGGCGCGGGCGAACGCGAGGGCCAGCGCCAGGGCCCGGCGGTCGGCCGGGTCCGGGAGGCCGGCGACGAAGTCGGTCCACACGCGCTCGACGGTGACCGGGGCGTCGAAGGTGCCGGGCCACGCCCGTCCCTCCGGGCTGGAGGGGCCCCCGCCTCCGGCGTCGCTGACGGCCGGTGGACGGAGGGGCGTGGAGCTCATGGGCCCTAGGATATCGCCGCCGGCCTCGGCGTCCGAACGCCGTATGGCGGTCGTGGACATGGGGTCGAACACCTTCCGCCTCGTCGTGTTCCGCTACCGCCCGGGCGGCGGCTTCCACCTGGTGGACGAGATCCGCCACGCCGTGCGACTCTCGGAGGGCGCCGA
>DASSBX010000397.1:0-5448 GCA_035698305.1 Miltoncostaeaceae bacterium
CGCCGCGGTCGCGAGGGCCGGGAGCATCAGCAGCAGCCCGAGGGCCGCGGGGATCCACGCGCGCCACAGATTCCGCAGGCTCACCGGGGCGTGTCACTCCTCGCTCGCTGGTTGACGGCGTACAGGACCGTCCTGCCGCCCAGGTCGCACGTGAACGCGATCAGGAAGACCACGCCGGCGGTGAGGCCGATCTCCTCGTCGTAGCGCAGCGCGATGACGAAGAGGATGATGGCGGTGAGCCACGCGCGCGCGATGAACGAGAGGCCCACCAGGCCGACTGCCGTCGTGGGGTTCGCCTCCTGCACGAGCTTCGCGGTCCACAGCTGGAGCCACCAGTTGGCGGACCAGAGCACCACGCCGAGGATCCACCCGTTCAGGGGCCCGCCCATCAGGAGCACGAACGGCAGGCACACCACCGTGGCGATGAGGCCGATGCCTGAGGCGATCGCCGTGAAGGGGCGTGGGGCCGACGACGGGGTCGCGGGTGCCGCAGTCGTCATCGGTCGTCCCTCGGACACGGGGCGCAGCTCTTGGGCGGGATCGAGATCCTCCGGTCGGTTCGAACAGCGCGCACAAGCCGGTTCGCGCGCAGCACGGGACCGACGAAGCGCGGGGCAGTATAGCGGCGCCCGAGAAGCGCGTTCAACGAAAGCGCGGGGCCCCGTGACAGTCGTACCGCCGAACCTTCCGCATGAGCGGGCTCACATCGTCCCAGGGATCCGCCCATCGGTGGCGAATGCCGGTTCCGGCGGCCCCCACCCGACGCCCCGCACCCCATGAATCCCTGCTCTTTCGACCAGTTGTCGACCGGGCGCGATCGGGACAGGATCCCGACGATGCCCAGGACGGATACGCGCTTCGCCGCGGTCGCGCTCACGTTCGCCGCGACCCTCGCGATCGTGGCGCCCGCCTCCGCGCGGTCGAGTCTGCTCGACGACGACGCGCCCGTGCTCCGCCGCGCCCTGGCGGCGGGCATGAAGGTGACGGACGACGACCTCTTCCAGATCCGCACCGGCGAGGCCGTCTTCGGCCCCGGCCGGGAGCTGGAGTCGGTCCCCGGATCGTCGCTGACCGGCCGCAGCCCCTCGGCGATCGCGGCGATCCTCCGCAAGGCCGTGGGCGACGCCGGCGGGCACGCCGCGGTCATCGACGAGATCGGCGACCCGTTCCGCGACCGCGACGGCCACGCCCTGGCCTCCGCCCTGAACTCCCTGGCCGGCGAGCCCGCGCCGTACCCCGGCGGCGGGACGATGGCCGGCCGCATCCAGATCTACCTGGCCTCGGAGGGCGGGCCACTGCTCACCGACCCCGCGACGCTGCCGTTGCGGACCGCGCTCGGCCGCTCCGGGGGGGTCTGGATGAAGACCCGCGGGTGGACGGCGCTCGACTGGCTCACCTGGCCGGCCGAGGCCCAGCGCCAGTCCGGGGCGGCGAAGGGCGGCCGCCAGCGCGTGCACGTGGCGATGGTCGCCGGCGACCAGGCGGCGCAGTGGCGGCGCGCCAAGAACGGCAGCGCCTGCGCCGTGCTCGCGAACGGCCCGGGCGCATACCGGGTGCGCGACGCGATCGAGGCGTTCACCGCCCAGTACCGCGCCGCGTTCCGCCAGCCGTCATCCACGAAGGCCGGCGTGACCGGCTGCACCGACGCCCCGCTGCTGCCCCGGGCCGGCGCCTCCGCGCTGGTCGCCTCGTGGGGCCGGGAGACGACGGGGCTGATGATCCCGCCCGGCGGGCTGGTGACGCCGCCGCTGGTGGCGGGCGAGCCGGCCCAGGTGACCCTGCAGCTCGGTGCCGACCCGCTGGGGCTGGCCGCCGGGCTGGGCGTCACCCCCGAGGAGGCGTGGCAGGCGCTGGACGTCGTGGTCCAGGTCCGCGGTCCCGGGGTCGCGTTCGAGGTCCCGGTCGGCGGCGACGGGTCGGCCCCGCTGGCGTTCACCCCCACCGCGCCGGGGCCGGTGTCGATGCGCATCGTGGTGCAGGGCTCCGGCGTCTCCACCGCCCTCGGGGCGCCCGCCGACCTGGTGGGGCCGATCGCCTCCACCCCCTACGGGGGCCCGTTGCTCGGCCGCGTCGTGGCCGACCCGGACGGGTGGGCGCTCACGATCCCGCTCGTGCCGACCGGCGGCTCCGCGGGGCAGCCGGTGCTGGTGATCGTCCCGCCCTTCGGCTGACGCCGGGGCGATCCGCGGGTCAGCGGCCGGCGAGCTCCCGCGAGCGGCGGGCGGCGGTGCGCTGGCGCACCAGCGTGACCACCGGGGTGCTGCGCCACTTGAGGATCTCGAGGACGTACACCAGGTAGACCGCAGCGGCGATCGCGACGACGGCGCCGACCGACAGGGCGATCGCGCCGACCGGGTCGATTGAGCCGTCGGCGCTCTTGTAGGAGACGAACCGCAGGGCGACCGCCACCGCGCCCATGAGGGCGCACCACGCGTAGAGCGCGAGGACCGTCTTGCGCTGCCCCCACCCGATGTTGAAGAACCGGTGGTGGAAGTGGCTGCGGTCGGCGCCGTACACCGGCAGCCCGTGCTTGAGGCGCTTCAGCACTACGAACGAGGTGTCGAGGATCGGGATCGCGAGGATCACGAGCGGCGCGACGACGGCCACGGCGGCGGTGGTCTTCATGACGCCGCTGATCGCGACGCCCGCCAGGACGAAGCCCAGCAGCATCGAGCCCGAGTCGCCCATGAACACGCGCGCCGGGTGGAAGTTGAAGACGAGGAACGCGGCGCAGGCGCCGGCGAGCGCGGCGGCCATGATCGCCGGGTCGGCGCGGCCGAGCGACGCCGCCAGGATCGCGAAGGTGGTGGCGCCGAGGCCGCTGATGCCGGCGGCCAGCCCGTCCATCCCGTCGGTGAAGTTGATCATGTTCACGAGGGCCACGAACCAGAGCACCGTCAGCGGGTACTGGCCCGGCCCGAGGTCGCCGACGCCGAGGAACGGCAGCGTGACGTGATCGATGGTGAGGCCCGCCGCGACGGGGATGGCGGCGCACGCCGCCTGCCCCACCAGCTTCACCGCCGGCGAGAGGCCCCAGATGTCGTCGACCGCCCCGAGGGCCGCGATGAGCACGGCGCCGGTCACCAGCGCGCGGGCCGCCTCGTCCTCCGGGAGGTAGTAGAGCACCGGCACCAGGAAGCCCGCGAGGATCGCGAGGCCGCCGAGCCGCGGGGTGGGCTCGCTGTGGATCCGGCGGCCCGAGGGGACGTCCACCGCCCCGACCGCCCGCGCCAGCCGGGAGGCGAGCGGCGTCGTGGCGAGCACGACGACGGCCGCGACGACGGCGCAGATGATGGGGATGAGGGTGGTGGTCACAGTTTGGCGGGCCTCGGCCCGGAGAGCATTCTAGGTGGGGGCCTCCGAGCCCTTCAACGAACGGACATCCGGTGGGTGAGCGCCGCGCCGCGCACGATGAGCGCGCGGGGCAGCAGGCGGGAGGCGAGCATGCTGCCGCGGGCCACGAGGCCGGTGGCGGCGCGCGGGCGCCCGGCGGCCAGCGCGCGCCAGGTGGCGCGTACCACCAGGTCGACGTCGTCGAACGGGACGGCCCAGTGCGTGCCCGCCGCCCCGGTGTGGAGGCCGAACTCGGTGCGGGTGGGCCCGGGGCACACGGCGAGGGCCCGGACGCCGGTGCCGCGGAGCTCGGCGGCGACGGCCTCGGTCAGATGCAGCTCGAACGCCTTGGTGGCGGCGTACGTCGCCATGAACGGCACCGGCTGCCAGGCGGCGGCGGAGCTCACCACCACCACCGCGCCCGCGCCCCGCGCGACCATCCCCGGGAGCACGTGGGCGGCGAGGTCGACCACGGCGACGCAGTTGAGCCGCACCATCGCCGCCAGCCGCTCCCGGTCGGCGCCGTGGACCGGCGCGTGGTCGCCGAACCCGGCGTTCAGGATCGCGAGGCCCAGCGGCGGGCCGGCGTCGATGGCGTCGCGGCAGGCGGCGAGGCCATCCTCGGCGGCGAGGTCGGCGGCCAGGACCCGCGCCGCCACGCCGTGCGTGCGCTCCGCCCACCCGGCCAGCTCGCGCAGCCGGTCCTCCCGGCGGGCGACGAGGAGCAGCGGGTGGCCGCGGGCGGCGAGGCTCTCGGCGTACGCCCTGCCGAGCCCGGACGAGGCGCCGGTCACGAGCGCCGCGGGACGCGGCGCCGGCGGGGGGCTCACCCTGGCGCCGACTCCGCGTAGAGGCGGTCCCCCGCGTCGCCGAGGCCGGGCACGATGAAGCCCCGCTTGTTCAGCCGCTCGTCGATGGCGGCGACCGTGATCGGCACGTCCGGGTCGGCCCCCCGGATGCGGGCGAGCCCCTCGGGGGCGGCGATGATCCCCGCCAGGCCGATGTTCCGGGCCCCCGCCGCGCGCAGCGCGCCGAGCGCCGCGAGCGCCGACCCGCCCGTGGCGACCATCGGGTCGAGCACCAGCACGTCGTCGCCGCCGAGCTCCGCGGGGAGGCTGTCGAGGTAGGCGCGCGGGCGCAGCGTGGCCTCGTCGCGGGCCATCCCGAGGAATCCGACGCGGGTGTCGTCGGGCAGCAGCGTCAGCGCGGGCGACAGCATCGCCAGGCCGGCCCGCAGGATCGGCACCACGGTGATGCGGCGGGCGGGCACCCGCTCGGTGGTCTCGGCCAGCGGGGTGCGCACCGCGATCTCGCGTTCGCCCAGCTCGCCGAGCGCCGCGGCGAGCACCAGCGTCGTCAGCACCTCGGCGGACCGCCGGAAGGCGGGCGAGTCGGTCGTCGCGTCCCGCAGGATGGCCAGGTGGTTCCCCGCGAGGGGACCCGTGAGCTCCAGGGGCTCTCGCGCCGGCACGCGGGGAGCCTACGCCCCCGCGACCCCCGCCGGGTCCGGACCCACCACCAGCGTCTCCGCGACCGGGAGGATCTCGTCCACCGGCAGGTCCGCGCCGGCGGCGTGGCGGCGGAGCGCACCGGGATCCGCCGCCTCGTAGACGCAGACGGTGCCGAGCGTGCCGTCCGGCTCGGCGAGCACGTAGGTCCGGACCCAGCGGACCTCCTCGGGCATCGCCTCCCCCGCCACCCTCGACCGCTCCGCCGCCGCCTCGAGATCCTCGGGCGTCCGCCAGCCGCCGCGCCGCATCACCACGTACGTGTCCATGCCACCCTCCGGACGAGGTTCGTCGTCCCGGCGATGGTACGACGGCAGGATGGCATCGTGACGGACATCAGCCCCCTCGGCCGCGGCCTGGACCACGTCGCCGTCCTCGTGGGCGGGGACACGGTGCTGCGCGTGGCCCTCGAGCCCGACCCCGCCGCCCGGGCGGCGGCGATCCGCCGTGAGGCCGCCCTGCTGCGCGCGATCGCCGCGGTGGCGCCGGTCCCCGTGCCGGCGCCATCGCGGGTCGAGCCGCACGCCGGCTGGCTGGCGCACCCCCTCCTCCCCGGCGTCCCGCTCCTCGACGCCGGCGCGCCCGTCCGGGCCCGGCTGGCGCCGGC
>DASSBX010000398.1:0-5471 GCA_035698305.1 Miltoncostaeaceae bacterium
GGACGGCCGCCTGGAGCGCCTGCGCGACGCCGTGGAGGGCCGGAGGGGCTAGAGGATGAGCTTGCGGGTCATGCCCCGGATGGCGAGGCGCCAGGTGAGCAGGCCGAAGGCGATCAGGATGGCGGCGTGGGCGAGATCGACCGGCCCGTCCCAGCCGAAGACCGCGCTGCGCACCAGCTCCACCAGGCTGTAGAGGGGGTTCAGCCACGCCAGCGCCTGCGCCCACTCGGGCAGCTGGTCGAGCGGGAAGAACGTCCCCGCCACCAGGAACAGGGGCGTCAGCACCGCGCTGATGACGTACGAGAAGTTCTCGAACGTGTCCATCAGCGACGAGATCAGCGTGCCGAACCCGGCCCAGCCGAAGCCGGCGACCATCGCGATCGGCGGCACCGCCAGCATCCCCCAGCTCGGGTCGAGGCCGAAGAACATCGCCACCACCATCGGCACGCAGCCGTAGGTCCCGGCCCGCGCCGCGATCCACAGCATCTCGGCGGTGACCAGCTCCTCCGTGTCGACCGGGGCCGCCAGGATCGCGTCGTAGGTGCGCTGGTACTGCCGTTTCACCAGCGTCCCGAACATCGCCGGGAACGCCGACGAGAACAGCACCGCCGTGGCGACGGTCCCCGTCCCCACGAACTCCACGTACGGGTAGCCGCCCACCTCCGACACCAGCGACCCGAAGCCGAAGCCGAACGCCAGCAGGTAGATGGTCGGCTCCACGGTGGAGCTGAACGTGGTGGAGCGCCAGTACGACGAGAAGTTGATGACCTCGCGCACCAGCACGCCGGACAGCGCCGGCCACTCCAGGCGGCGCAGGCGCTTGACCTGGGGCGCGGCGGTGGTCACGCGATCTCCTGGCCGGTCAGCAGCACGAACACGTCCTCCAGGTTCGCCGGCCGGCGCTCCCCCTCGGGCAGCGCGTGGCCGTTCGCCCGGTCCAGGTTGAGCAGGGCGATCGACGTGCCGGTGCGCCGGCTGTTGATCCCCGCCAGCGCCGCCTGCGACTCCACCTCGCCCAGACGGGCGGGCGGGCCGTACACCTCGAGCGCCGTCACGCCGGCGTGCAGCGCGATGAGCGCCTGGGGCGAGCCCGCGGCCACCGCCGTCCCGTGCGACACGATCGTGACCGTGTCGCACAGACGCTCGGCCTCCTCGATGTAGTGCGTCGACATTAGGATCGAGACGCCCTCCATGCGGAGGCCGTCGATGAGCGACCACAGCTCCTGGCGCACCTGCGGGTCGAGGCCCACCGTGGGCTCGTCCAGCAGCACCAGCCGCGGCCGGTGCACCAGCGCCCGCGCGATCAGCAGGCGGCGGCGCATCCCGCCGGACAGCTGGTCGACCTTCGCGGTGCGCCGGTCGGTGAGGTTCGCGATCGCCAGCGCCCGGTCGACCGCGTCGTGCCGCTCGCGCCGGGGGATCCGGTACAGGTGCGCGAAGACGATGAGGTTCTGCTCCACCGTCAGCGTGGTGTCCAGGTTGTCGAGCTGGGGGACGACGCCGCACCGGGCGCGCGCCTGCTTCGACTCGCCGGGCAGGCGGTGCCCCAGGATCTCCAGCTCGCCGTCGTCGGCGATCGCCTGGGCGGTCAGCAGCCTCATCAGCGTCGACTTGCCGGCGCCGTTCGGGCCCAGCAGCCCCACGCAGGCGCCCGCCGGCACCTCCAGGTCCAGCCCGTCGACCGCCGTGATCGCCCCGAAGCGCTTGACGGCGCCGCGGACGCTGATGGCCGGTGCGCCGGCCGTCACGTCAGCCCTCCGGTTCGAGGAGGCCGGCGCGGGCGAGCGCGGCCTCCGGGTCCATCACCAGGCCGACGAAGAACGGCCCGAACTCGCCGTAGCGGGCGCTGACCGCGTCGAAGCGCATCTCGTAGACGATCTCCTTGATGACCGCCGGGTCCTCGGCGAGCAGGGTCACGCCCCACTCCCAGTCGTCCAGCCCGGTGGCGCCGGTGATGAGCTGCAATACCCGGCCGGCGTACGAGCGGCCCACCCGCGCGTGGCCCGCCATGAGCTCCCTGCGGTCCTCGAACGGCAGGGAGTACCAGTTGTCGTCGCCCTGGCGCCGCTTGCTCATGGGGTAGAAGGCGATCATCGGCTTCTCGGGCAGCCGCGGGTGCAGGCGCGCGTCGTTGTACCTCGCGGTCCGCTGCGACCACTCGGCGAGCCGCGCCTCCACGTCGGACTCGCCGGCCGCCTCGAGCCGCGCCCGCTCGTCGGCCTCGCTGGAGGTGTACTCGCTGAGCTCGGTGAGCGACACGAACGAGTAGGCGACCTCGAACGGGCCCCGGAGGATCCGCTTGGTCAGGACGTCGAGCCCGTCGAGGTCCGGGCCGAGCATCATGAACCCCACGTCGGCGCCGCCGCCGAGCACGGAGAAGGCGATGACCTGCTGCGGCTCCACGGCGCGGAACGCCGTGATCGCGGCGAGCGCGTCGTCGGGGTCGCCGGCGCCGGGCACGGCGCGCAGCAGCAGGTGGACGACCCCCCAGCCGGTCGACGGGCGGACCTCGGGCATGGCGCTACCCCCTGACGAAGCGGTAGAGCGACCCGCCGGCGAGCAGGTACAGGTCGCCGTTGAGGCTCTCGCCGAACGACGTGACGCTGGAGAGACGGGGCCCGAGCCGCGTCTCGCGGCGGACGCCGCCGGGCTTCGGTCCGGCACGCATGCTCCAGACGGTACCGGAGCAGTAGTCGGCGTAGACGTAGCGGCCGCGCAACGCCGGCACCTTGGTGCCGCGGTAGACGTAGCCGCCCGTGACCGAGCACCCCTGGGCGTGGGTGTACTGCGCCACCGGCGGCGTGTGGCGGGACGGCCCCCGAAGCGCGCCGGCGCCGCCGATGTGGGCGGCACGGCCCTCGAACGCGCGCCAGCCGAAGTTGGCGCCGGCGCCCCTGTTGCGCGGCCGGTAGTCGATCTCCTCGACGGCGTTCTGGCCGACGTCCCCGATCCACAGGTCGCCGCGCGCGCGGTCGAACGAGAAGCGCCACGGGTTCCGGAGGCCGTACGCGTAGACCTCGGGCCGGCCGCCGCCCTTCGCGAACGGGTTCCCCGCGGGGATGCCGTACTGGCGGCCGCCGCTGCGGCGGTTCACGTCGATGCGCAGCAGCTTGCCGAGCAGCGAGTTCGTGTTCTGGCCGTTGTTCTGCGGGTCGTCGCCGCTGCCGCCGTCGCCCATGGCGATGTAGAGCATGCGGTCGGGGCCGAACACCAGGGCGCCGCCGTTGTGGTTCTCGAACGGCTGGTCGACCGTGAGCAGGACGCGGGCGCTCGACGGGTTGGCGCGGGTGGCGCCGGCACGGCGGTACTCCACCACGCGGGTGTCGCCCGACCGGTCCGTGTAGTCCACGTAGAACCGGCCGTTGCGGGCGTACCCCGGGTGGAAGGCCAGACCCAGCAGGCCCTGCTCGCCCCCGGACGTGATCAGGCGGGACACGTCCAGGAACGGCCGGCCCAGGAGCTTCCCGTTCTGGAGGATCCGGATGGTGCCGCTCTGCTGCACCACGAACAGGCGCCCGGGCTGGCCGGGCGCGCTCGTGATGAACAGCGCGTCGCCCAGCCCGCCGCGCACGCGGGCGAGCCGCACTCCGCCGGTCGCCGCCTGCTGCGCGGGCGCCGCGGCGGCGTCGCCGCCCGTGACCCCGTCGGCCTTCGCCCCGTCCGAGCCGCCGCCGCCGCAGGCGGCGAGCGTCGCGGCCGCGGCCGCGGCCGCGATCACCGCGAGGACGCGTCGTGGGGACCGGGGCGGGCGCATTCGCGCCACGCTAGCGCACCCGCGGCGCCCCGCGGCCCACTCCGGGCGCACGCTCAGCGCGCGTCGCCGATGGCCGCGGCGGCGGCCAGCTCCAGCGGGTCGCGCAGGGCCGCCACGGGGGGCGCGTAGGCGAAGTCCGACTCGGCGAGCGCCCGGATCGTCATGCCCGCGCCGATGGCGGCGGCGGCGGTGTGGAGCCGGGGCGCGACGGCCGCCGCGCCCGCCATCTGCACGCCCAGCAGGCGCCCCGTGGGCTCGTCCCACACCAGACGCACCAGCATCCGGAGGACGCCCGGCATGTAGCCCGACCGGTCGCGACCCTCGCGGGCGATGGCCCGCGGCGTGAAGCCGGCGCCGGCGGCAACGGCCTCGTCGAGCCCGGCGCTGCCGAACGCGACGTCCCGGAAGCGCGAGACCCACGCGCCGATCGCCCCGCCGTAGCGCGCCTCGCCGCCGGCGGCGTCGCGGCCCGCCACCCGGCCCTGGGCGTTCGCGATCGTGGCGAGCGGCATCCACACCGGGCGGTCGAGCACCTGGTGGTGCGCCACCGCGCAGTCGCCGGCCGCCCAGATGCCCGGGACGCTGGTGCGCCCACGGCGGTCCACGGCGATCGCGTCGCGGTCGCCGAGCGCGCACCCCGCCGCCGCGGCGAGGCGCGTCTCGGGGGCCACGCCGGTCCCGAGGAGCACGATGTCCGCGGGGACGGGCTCGCCGTCGACGACCACCGTCAGGGCGTCGCCCTCCCGGGCGATCTCGCCGACCGTCGCCCCGGTCCGCACCGCCACGCCCGCCTCCTCGAGCGCCGCGGCGACCGGGGCGGTCGCCACCGGCGAAAGGGCGGGCAGCACCTGCGGCGCGACCTCGACGACCGTCACGTGGGCGCCGCGGGCGAGGAGCGCCTCGGCGGCCTCCAGCCCGATCGGGCCGCTGCCGACCAGCACCACCCGGGGGCGGACGTGCGCGGCGAGGGCCGCCTGCAGGTCGCGCGCCGACCGCAGGTCGCGCAGCACGTGGACACCGGGGTGGTGGACGCCCGGGATCGGCGGGCGCAGGGGCCGCGCCCCGGTGGCCACGACCAGCGCGCCGTACGGGACCTCGTCGCCGCCGGCGACCGCCACCCGCCGGGCGGCGGGGTCGATCCCGGTGACCTCGACGCCCGTGCGGACGTCGATGTCGCGCGCCCGGCGGAACTCCTCGGGCGGCGCCGTGACGAGCGCCCCGAGGCTCGCCACCTCGCCCGAGATGACGTACGGGATGCCGCACGCCGAATACGAGGCGTCCGGCCCCGCCTCGAGCACCGTGATCGGCAGGGCGGGGTCGGTGCGGCGCGCCTCGGCGGCCGCGGACATCCCGGCGCCGTTGCCGCCGATGACGACGAGCGGCCCCACGAGCGGGCCTGAGCCGGGGGAGGTGGCTACGCGGTGACGGGCTCGATCGCCGGCTGGACCGCCCGGCTGACGGTCACCGGCAGCAGGCGCACGAACGCGTTGAGCTCAGCGGCGGGCGCGCCGTCGGCGATGCCCTTCACGAGCCGCTGCAGCACGGCCTCCTCGCGGGGGCCGAGTTCGCCGGCGACGGGCAGGAGGGCGTCGGTGAGGCGCTGGGCGATCTCGGGATCCAGCGTCTTCAGGGACTCGACGAGAGGAGCGGGAAGTTCAGCCATGCGGCCCATTATCGCACAGAGCGCGGACACCGTGCCGTTGCAGATCCGCCGGAT
>DASSBX010000399.1:0-2602 GCA_035698305.1 Miltoncostaeaceae bacterium
CCGCGGGTCGGCCGCCGCCGCGCCCTGGCCGACGTGGGCCCCCGCCTCGTCGCGGATCGCGCGGGCCAGCGCCCGCGTGTCGTCGGACGGACGCATCCCGAGCTCGGCGGCAAGCGCGTCGCGTAGCCGGACGTACTCGGCCAGCGCCTGAGGGCCGTCCCCCGCCGCGGCGAGGCGGCGCATCAAGGCGCGGTGCACCCCCTCGCGCAGGCGGTCGTGCTCCAGGGCCGAACGGGTCCAGCGGACGGCGGCGGCCGGATCGCCCGCCTCCTCCGCCAGGGTCGCCAGCCGTTCCAGCACGGCGATCAGGCGGTCGCGGTGGCGGTCCTGCTCCTCCAGGACCCAGTCGTCGGCCAGGTCCGGCAGCAGCGGGTCTCCGGCGAGCGCGACCGCCGCCTCCAGCGACGCCGCGTCCCCCGCCTCGGCGAGCGCCGCGAAGCGCTCGGCGTCGACCTCGCGCGGCAGCCCGGGGGCCAGCCCGACGTGGGTGCGGTCGGCGTGGAGGTAGGCCTCCCCGCCCGCCGCGGCCAGCGACTCCCGCACGGCCCACAGCGCGCTGCGCAGCGACCCCCGGGCGCTGGTGTCGAGCACGTCCGGCCAGAAGCGCCCCGCCAGCCGCGCCCGGGGATGCGGCCCAGGGTGCAGCAGCAGGAACGCGAGCAGCGACCGCGGCCGCAGCCCCGGGGCGGGCGGGACCTCCCGCCCGCCCACCTCGACGCGGAGTCCGCCGAAGAGCCGCGCCCGGAGCATGGGGCGATCAGACACCTCCCCGGGCCGCGGATCAACGGCCTGCCGCACGTCACCCCCGCGCGTAGTCGGTGGCGCCCCACCAATCGACGACCACCGCCGGCTCGTCGCCGACCACCCAGGCGTCGTGGCCCGACGGCAGGGCCGTCACGTCGCCGGGGAGGGCGTCGAACTCGGTGCCGTCGCTCATGCGCACACGCAGGACCCCGGAGACGTGGAACTGGAAGTGGGGGGCCTCGCACCACTCGGTCCCCGCCAAGGGCCTCACGTCCTCGGACCAGCGCCAGCCGGGCTCCAGGGTGAGCATGCCGATCTGGGCGCCGGCCACGTCGACCAGGTCGACGCGGCCGTGGCCGAACGTGCGGGTCTCGTCGGGCTCGGTGAACGTCTTGCGCTCTGCGGACATCGGATCGCTCCTCGGTCGGATGGTAGGCGCGGATGGCCATCCGCGGCGGACCGTAGAGCGCGCCCGGCCCGACCGGCAACGGCCCGCGCGCCGGTTTGACGAGCGCTTGACGCAGAAACTTCACGGTTCCCCCATAGGTGCGGGGTCGGTCACGGGATAGCGTCTCTGGCGGAATGGATGTCCGCAGGTTCGCTCGCCGTTGTCTGCCCCTCCTGGCGGGTGCGCTGCTGCTGCCCGCCGCCCATGCCTGGGCGGCGCCGCAGGTCACGATCTCCGGCTCGGACGCCGACGTGTGGAACGTGGCGCAGCCCACGCCGAGCTACCGGATCGCCGGCGAGGCGGGGGCCCGGATCTCGTGGACGCTGTCCGGCAGCGACAAGAAGGGCTCGGGGAGGTCGCCCCTGCGGGTCAGGGTCGCCGGCCTGAAGACGGGGAACTACACCCTCAGGGCGACCCAGGACCAGCCACGGGCCACCGCCACCCGGAGGTTCAGGGTCGACGTGTCCCCCCCGGCGGTCACGATCCGCACGCCGTCCGCCGACGCCGTCTACCTGCCCGGCGACACGGTCACGGCCGACTTCTCCTGCTCCGGGGCCCTGAGCTGCAGCGGCACCGTCGCCGACGGCGCGCCGCTGCCCACCGAGACGGCGGGGCCGGGGTCGCTGAGCGTCACCGCCGTCGACGCGGCCGGCAATTCCACCACACGCGCCGTCGCGTTCGCGGTGGGACCCGTGGCGCCCGTGATCACCGTCCGCCCCGCCGGCCCGGTCCGTGGGACCCGCCCGGTGTTCGCGTGGACGGGCGGGGAGCCCGGGGCCACGTTCACGTGGCAGGTGCTGTCGGGCGGCGCCGTCATCTCCCAGGGCGACACGCTGGAGACGCAGGTGTCGCTGGGTCCGCTGGTGCCGGGTGCCTACGCCTTCCAGGTGCGCCAGACGGTGGCGGCCGGCCGCACCGGGCCCTACAGCGTGGCCGACCCGTTCATCGTCACGAAGGGCGTGTCGGACGTGGCGCTGCTGCGGCCCACCACCCGCAACGCATCGGCGCTGCGGCCCCGGCCGGGCCGGGTGGTGACGGCCGTCCGGCCCCTCCTCCGCTGGCGGGCCGTCGCCGGCGCCGACCTCTACAACCTCCAGGTCTTCCGCGTCACCGCCACCGGGATGCGGAAGGTCCGCTCCGTGTTCCCCGCGGCCAGCCGCGCCCGGGTCGGGGGGCTGCACCCCGGCCAGCGCTACGCCTGGCGGGTGTGGCCGTTCGACCGCGCGCGCGGCGGCTACGCCAGTCAGCCGCTGGGACTGAGCTGGTTCGAGCTCCGCCGGCCCGTCCGGCCGAGCCGCGCCCAGATGGCGACCGACCGCCGGATCGCGGCGGCGGCGCTCCGGAAGGCCGCTGCCATCGAGGCGTGGCTCGACGCCGGCATCGCGGCCGGCGACCTGCGTCACGAGAGCC
>DASSBX010000400.1:0-11914 GCA_035698305.1 Miltoncostaeaceae bacterium
ACGCGGGTCCACCAGGGGCGGGTGCTGATCGACGTGCTGGCGCTGTCGGAGCGGGATCTTGCGGAGCTGCCCGCCCTGATCCGCCGGGCGCGTACGATGCCCTGACAGAGGGGCCGTGAGCACGTGGCGCGTCCCGCGTGGACGGGTGCAGGGCACGCACCGCCGGACGAGCCCGAGGAGCCAATGTCCCGGACCGCACCAGCGATGAGCCCCGCCGACCTCACGGTCATCACGATCCGCACGGTGCGCTGACGTGTGGGTGCAGCGGACGTTCGCCCTGCAGCCCCGGCCGCGGGGAATCCACCTGGTGACGCGCGAGGTGGTGGAGGCGCTGCCCGAGCTCGCGTCGATGCGGGTGGGCGTCGCCCACCTGATGATCCGGCACACCTCCGCGTCGCTGGCGCTGAACGAGAACGCGAGCCCGGACGTGCGCGCCGACCTCGACGAGTGGCTCGGCCGGGCGGTGCCGGACGACACGCCGTGGTTCCGTCACACGCTGGAGGGTCCGGACGACATGCCGGCGCACGTGAAGGCGGTGCTGGTGGGCCCGTCCCTCACGATGCCGGTCGCCGGCGGCCGCCTCGACCTCGGCACCTGGCAGGGCGTCTACCTGCTGGAGCACCGCGAGCACGGCGGGCCGCGGAGGGTGACCGCCACGCTGCACGGGGAGGCGTAGGGGGCGGCCGGTCGGGCGAGGCGCCCGCGCGACGCTCGGGGTGGATGAACGGCGCGCGCGCCCCGCCCACCGCTCCATACCCACCCGCCGCGATTCCGACGCCACCCCGCTGCGGTCTGGGATGATCGGCGCATGGACGACCCGATCCCCGCCCGCCGCCGCGACCCGGCGTGGCGCTGGTACGCCCTCGCCGTGGCGGTTCTGGTGCTGGTCCTGGTGCTGGAGCTGACCGGGGTGTTCGACCAGCTCGCCCCGTAGCGGCCGGGCGGAGCCGCGGTGCCCGACGTCCCCCGCCTGCTGGTGGTTCACGACGACGACCTGGGGATGCGCTTCGGCGGCGACCACCCGACGGACGGGCGCCGCCACCGGCTGGCCGTCGCCCTCTGCCGCGAGGCGGGGATCCTCGCCGCGCCCGGCGTCGCGCTGGAGCCGGCGCCGGGCCCGTTGCCCGACGCGTCGTTGGAGCGCGTGTTCGCCCCTGCCTTCGTGCGGGCGGTGCGCCGCTACAGCGCCCAGCCGGTGCTGGCGGCGGCGCCGGAGGCGGCGCAGTGGGGGATCGGGGGCGACAACAACGCGTACGAGGGGATGCACGACGACTCGGCGCGGGCGTGCGCGGCGTGCGATGCGGCGGCGGCGGCGGTGGGGGAGGGTCGCGCCCGCGCGGCCCTGGTGCCGGCGGGCGGCGCGCACCACGGGCTGGCGAACCGGGCGTGGGGGTTCGGCATCTACAACGAGACGGCGATCGCGATCCGGGCGCTGCAGGACGCGGGCGCCGCGCGGGTGGCGTACATCGACCTGGACGTGCACCACGGCAACGGCACCCAGTGGATCCACTACGACGACCCGTCGGTGCTCACCGTCTCGGTGCACGAGAGCGGCCGCCACCTGTTCCCGGGGTCGGGGTTCGCGGCGGAGACCGGTGGCGCGGAGGCGCCCGGGTCGGCGGTCAACGTGGCCCTGCCGCCGTTCGCGGGGGACGGCGCCTACCGGGCGGCGATGGACCGGGTGGTGCTGCCGGTGGTGCGGGCGTGGCGGCCGGACGCGATCGTGGCGCAGTGCGGGGTCGACCACCACCACGCCGACCCCCTCAGCCACCTGCTCACGACGATGTCGCTGTACCCCGACCTGTGGGACCGCCTGGTGTCGCTCGCCGATGAGGTGTGCGACGGCCGGCTGGTGGCCCTGGGCGGCGGAGGCTACGAACCGTGCACGGCGCCGCCGCGGGCGTGGGCGCTGCTGGCGGCCCGGATGGCGGGGCCGGTGCCGGACGTGGACGCCCCGGTCCCGGAGTCGTGGCGGCGGATCGCCGCGGACGCCGGCTGCCCGGAGCCCGCGCGGGGGTGGACCGAGGACCGCGGTCCCGCCCCCGATCCCGACCGCGACGCGCGCGCCGCCGCCGAGGCGGACGCCGCGATCGCACTGAGCGTCGCCGCGCTCTCGCGGTTCTTCCCGCTCGCCTGACCGCGCCGGGTCAGGCCCGGCGCAGGGCGGGCTGGGTCGGGGCGGCGGTCGCCGCGGCGGCCGGGGCGACGCCCAGGGCGTCGAGCATCGCGAGGAACCCGACGGCATACGGGGACCCCGCCGTCGCGGCACGCACCCGGTCCCAGTCGATCCGCTCGCGGATGGGGCGCAGGACGGCGAGGAGGCGCTCGAACTCGAGGAAGGCGGCGCTGCGCGACAGGAGCATCGAGATCGCGACGTCGGTGGGGTCGAGGACCGGGACGGGCATCCCGAGCACGCGCTCCACCCGCGCCCGCCCCAGGCATTCGTCCACGGGGGCGCCGAGGGGATCGAAGATGACGTCCACGAGCACGTCGCCGTCCCAGGCCTTGAGGAGCCACCCCTCCGGGGGGCGCTCCACCCGCATGCCGGCGCCGGCGAGCACGTCGGCGGCGGCGTCGACGTGACCCGGCGGCACCACCAGGTCCCAGTCGATCCCGAGCTCGGGCCCGCCGTTGACCCAGCAGGCCGGCGCGCCCGTCAGGGCGTGGGGGATCCCCGCGCCCCGGAGCGCCGCGACGGCGTGCTTCAGGGTCGGCCCCATCTCCGGGAACGGCCGGGGGCCGGCCGGCTTGTCGCCCCCGGGGCGGCTGGCCGCCGCGAACCGTCGCTGGGCGGCGGCGGCCAGGCGGCGGACCGGCTCAATCGGCACGGGCCGCCCCCGCCTCGCCCGCCCGCGCGCCGTCCCGGTCGCCGGCGTGGAGCGCGAACACCGCGTACGCCCGGCCGATCACCGGCTGCGCGACGTTGCGCACCGGCACGCCGCCCGGCGTGACGCCCTGGCGGGCGCCGGCGTGGGCGTGGCCGTGCAGCACCAGGTCGGCGCCCGCCCGGTCCACCGCCTCCGCCAGGAGGTAGCTGCCGAGGAAGGGGAAGATCTCCGGCCGCTCCCCCCGCAGCGTCGCCTCCACCGGGGAGTAGTGCAGCAGCGCCACCCGCGCGTCGGCGTCGAGGCCCTCCAGCGCGTCGCCCAGGCGGCTCGCCGCGTCCTTGGTGTGGCGGACGAAGCGCTTCATCTCCTCCTCGCCGAAGTCCGCCGCGCACGCGCCTGCGAACCCGCCGCCGAAGCCCTTGGCCCCGGCGATCCCCAGCCGGCCCCCGTCGACGTCGATCACCGCCGACTCGCCCTCCAGCACCGTCACCCCGGCGTCCTCGACGATCGCCCGCACCTCGTCCTGGACCCCGGCGTGATGGTCGTGGTTCCCCAGCACCGCCACGACGGGCAGCGGCAGCCCGGCGAGCTCCGCCGCGACCACCCGCGCCTCGTCCGGGTGGCCGCAGGTGGTGAGGTCGCCCGCCATGAGCAGCACGTCGGCGTGCCGGTCGAGGTCGTCGAGGTGGGGCCGGAGCGCCCCGGCCGACTCGCGCCCCAGGTGCACGTCGGCCGTCGCCGCGACCCGGATCACCCCACGTCCTCCGCGCCGGGCGCGTCGACGAGCTCGGTGACGGCCAGGCCGTCGTGGATCACGAAGTCGGGGAGCTCCTCCTGCGCCACCTCCACGACCGCCCGGCGGCGTTCGGCGGTCTCCACGGTGCCGGCCAGGAAGACGTCGCGGCCGCGCACGGTGACCTCCACGCCCAGGGCGTTGACCCGGCCGTCCTCGGCGAGGCGGCTCCGCAGGCGCTCCGAGACGTACTCGGCGGGTTCCTCCATGGAAGGCGGTTCCCCGCCCCGCCCCCGGCGCAAACGATCAGGCGGCCACCGTCATGCGCGCGGGAACCCCCAGGAACCGCGCGACGTCGGCGACCTCGGCGCGCAGCGCCCGCACCGACCCGCGGGGCAGCCGCGACGCGAACGGCCGCACCACCACATCCCCGCCCTCGCGCCGCCACGTCCCCACCGCGCGCCCGCCGGCGATCACGGTGGGGAGGATCCACGACCCGGAGGTGAGCTTCGGTGCGTCGGACGGGCGCACCAGGGGCGTCCGGTCGCGATGCCCCAGCAGCACGCCGTCGAACGCGGGGAGCAGCCGGGGCGGCGGAGGCCCCGCGTCCTCCGGCGGCGGGGGCGGGGGGCCGGCCAGCTGCCAGGCGCGGCGGGCGTCCCCCGCGGACATGCCGCTCCAGTACCGCAGGTCGCCGGCGTCCGACGGCCCGTAGGCGGCGCGGAAGCGCCGCGCCAGCTCGGCCAGCGCCGCGTCCCGGTCGCGCGCCGGCTCGGGCGCGACCCAGTCGTCGAGCAGGACGTACGTCGGCTCGTCGGCCGACCGGTCGGGGCCCCGGCACGCGAGGCCCGACGCCGACGCCAGCAGCACGGCGTGGGCGGGCGCCTGATCGGACGGGTCGATCCCGATCCCCCGGGCGTCGAGCGCGTCGACCAGCTCCGCCCGGGACAGCGGACCGGCGTCCAGCACCGACGGGATCGCCGCGAGGATCCGCGCGCACATCTCCGGGGTGAGCCCCAGCCCCGCCCGGCGGCGCTCGTGCCTGCGCAGCACCCCCGGCCCGAGCAGCCCGACGATCCAGCGGACGTCCTCCGCGGCGAGCATGTGGAGCGTCCCGCGCATCGCCCACGTCCGCACCACCGAGCGCTCCTCGTCGCACGCGCGGATCACGTCGTCCACCACCAGCCCCTCGCTGCGCGCCCGCACCCCCAGCCGCGACGACCGGGTGTCCTGCGCCTGGACCGCCAGCGCCGTGCGGACCGCCCCGTGCGCGTCCCGGGCCCGCGACTCCCCGAGCCCCTGGGCGCGCAGCCGGGCGGCGGCGCTCACCCCCCGAAGTCGAGCTGGTCGACCGTGCACGAGCGCGGGTCGCGGTCGTCGCGCCAGCGCAGCCACCGCGCCCCGTGGCGGATGCGCCCGTCGCTCGCGTGGTCGTAGCTCACCTCGGCCACCAGCTCGGGCCGCATCTCCCGCCACTCCAGGTCGCGGTCGCCGTCCCAGCGGCTCGCCTCGCCGGTGCCGGTGCCGCCGGTCTCGTAGGGGGCGAGCTCCTCGCGCAGGCGCACCTTCCGCGCCCGCGGGAACCCGGCGCAGTGGCCCACGGGCCGCAGGTCGTCGCCGTCGTAGAGGCCCAGGATGAGCGACCCGACGGTGCCCTCGGCCTTGCCCGGCCGCCACCCCATCACCACGCAGTCGAGCGTCCGCAGCCGCTTGACCTTCACCATCCCCAGGCGCTTGCCGGGGGTGTACGGCGCGTCCATCCGCTTCGCGATGACGCCCTCGGCGGTCCGCAGCCACTCCCGCGCTCGCTCCGGGTCGGTCGTCGTCTCCACGGGCGTGATCCCCTCGATCCCCTCCAGGCGCCCGCGCCGCTCCGACCACGGCAGGTCCATCAGGCTCTCGCCGTCCTGCTCGAGCAGGTCGAACGCGGCGAACACGGCGGGCGTCTCCTGCGCGAGCATCGCGATCCGCGACGCCGCCGGGTGGATCCGCTGCGACAGCAGGCCGAACTCCTCGCCTCCGTCGGAACCCGCGATCATGATCTCGCCGTCCACGACGTAGCGCCCCGGCGGGAAGCTCAGCTCGGGGAAGTAGCGGTCGAGGGGCTTGCCCGCGCGCGACCAGACCTCCAGGAGCTCCCCGTCGCGGCGGACGACGGCGCGGAAGCCGTCGAGCTTTCGCTCGTAGGCCCAGCCGTCGCCCTCGGGGAGCTCCTTGGCCGACTTCGCCAGCTGGGGCGGGATGGGGGTCCCGGGCGGGCTCACCCGCCGAAGCCTACCCTCGCTCGACCGGGACGCCGACCAGCGAGCCGTACTCCGTCCACGAGCCGTCGTAGTTGCGCACACGGTCGTAGCCGAGCAGCTCGTGGAGGACGAACCAGGTGTGGCTGGAGCGCTCCCCGATGCGGCAGTACGCGATCACGTCGGTGTCGGGCGTGACGCCCACCGTGCCGTAGATCTCCCGCAGGGCGTCGTCGTCCTTGAACGACCCGTCCTCGTTCGCGGCGGTCGCCCACGGCACGTTCGCGGCGCCGGGGATGTGCCCGCCCACCTGCGACTGCTCCTGCGGCAGGTGCGGCGGCGCCAGCACCTCGCCCGAGAACTCGGCGGGGCTGCGCACGTCGACCATCGAGCCGCCCTCGCGGCCCACGTGCCCCAGCACGTCGTCGCGGAACGCCCGGAGCTCGTGGCGCACCGGCACCAGCGGACCGGGGTCCGCCGGCGCGCGCGACGGGACCTCGGTGACCAGCTCGCGGTCCTCGAGCTCCCACTTCTTCCGGCCGCCGTCCATCAGCTTCACCCGGTCGAAGCCGAGGTAGCGCAGCAGCCAGTAGGCATAGGTGGCGAACCAGTTGTTGTTGCCCCCGTAGAGCACCACCGTCGTGTCGGGACCCACGCCGGACCGGCGCAGCAGCGCGACCATCTCCTCCTGGTCGACGAAGTCGCGCCGCGGGTGGGCGTGGAGCTCGTCGCGCCAGTGCCACGCGATCGCGTTGCGTATGTGGCCGTTCTCGTACGCCGCCGCGTCCTCATCGACCTCCACGAGCACGGAGCTCGGGTCGTCGACGTGGGCCGCGACCCAGTCGGTGGAGACGAGGACCTCGTCACGTGGGCTCATGGGCGCTCCCGCTTTCATCGTGTCCGTCCTCTCGATCATGCCAGGGACCGATGTCCCGGGTACTCGTGCCCGGACCGGTGTTAGCATCGCCCCCGATGCGCTCCCGGATGCGGTTCATCGTCGCGATCGCCCTCGCCGTCGGCCTGGGCGGCTACCTCGCCTACGCGAGCCTCGGAGGGGCGCTCGAGACCTACGCCGGCCCGTCCGAGCTGACGACCGCGAAGACGTACCGCCTCAACGGCATCGTCGCGCCGGGCGCACCCAAGGACGCCGCCGGGCTCGCCCAGTCGAGCGAGGGGCTCCGGTTCACGGTGGTGGACAAGGAGGACCCGAGCAAGACGGTTCCCGTGGTCTACCGCGGGTCGGTGCCCGACCAGTTCAAGGTCGGCCGCGAAGTGGTCATGACCGGGGAGCTGGAGAACGGGACGTTCGTCGCCCGCAACGACTCGCTCGTGACCCTCTGCCCGTCCAAGTTCACCGACCAGCCGGGCGACACGAGCCCCACCTGATCGTGACCGGGCGCCGGACCTGCATGGTGCGCCCGTGAGCCTGCTCGGCCGCGCCGCCCTCCTCCTGGCGCTCGCCGCCGCCGTCTACGTCGTCTGGGCGGCGCTCGCCTCGCGCCGTCCGGGTCGGCGCCCCTACTTCCAGAGCGCCGAGCGCGGCGTCCACGCCGTCTTCGCGTTCACCACCCTCGCGATCGTCACGATGTGGGCGGCGCTGCTCACCGACAGCTTCGAGCTGCGCAACGTCGCGGAGTACAGCTCCACCACCCTGGCGCCGGCCTACAAGCTGACGGCGCTGTGGGGCAGTCAGGCCGGCTCGCTGCTGCTGTGGGCGTGGATCCTCAGCGGGTTCGCCTCCCTCGTGGTGTACGTGAACCGCCACCGCAACCGCGAGCTCATGCCCGTCGTGATCGCCGTGATGATGGGCATCGGCATCTTCTTCCTGAGCCTGCTGTCGTTCGTGACCAGCCCGTTCGAGACGCTCGCCCAGGCACCTGCGGAGGGGCGGGGCCTCAACCCGCTGCTGCAGAACTTCTACATGCAGATCCACCCGCCGATGCTGTACCTCGGCTACGTGGGGCTGTCGGTGCCGTTCGCCTTCGCGATCGCCGCGCTCGTGACCCGCCGCCTCGACACCGTGTGGATCACCAGCGTGCGCCGCTGGACCATCCTGTCCTGGCTGTTCCTCGGCGTCGGCATCGTCCTCGGCGCCAAGTGGGCGTACGTGACGCTCGGCTGGGGCGGCTACTGGGCCTGGGACCCGGTCGAGAACGCGGCGTTCATGCCGTGGCTCGTCGCGACCGCGTTCCTCCACTCCGTGATGGTCCAGGAGCGCCGGGGGATGCTGAAGGTCTGGAACATGGTGCTCGTCATCCTGACCTTCGCGCTCTGCCTGTTGGGCACGTTCCTGACCCGGTCGGGGATCATCGCCTCGGTCCACGCCTTCGGCGAGTCGACGCTCGGGCCGTTCTTCCTGGCCTTCATCGCCCTCATCCTGGCGGGTTCCGTCGCCCTGCTGGTCTCGCGCCTGCCGCTGCTGCGCTCCCAGCACTCGCTGGAGAGCTACGTCTCGCGCGAGGCGATCTTCCTCTTCAACAACCTGCTGCTGGTGGGCCTGGCGTTCGCCGTGTTCTGGGGCACGATGTTCCCGATCCTGTCCGAGGCCGCGCGCGGCGAGCGGATCACGGTGGGGCAGGGCTACTACAACCAGGTGGCGATGCCCATCGGGATCGCCCTGCTGATCCTGACGGGCGTCGGGCCGCTCATCCCGTGGCGCAAGGCCTCGCCCGCCCAGCTGCGCCGGCGCTTCGTGGCGCCCGTCGCGGTGGTGGCGATCGCGGCGATCCCGCTGCTGGCGTTCACCGACCTGCGCGGCAGCCCTGCCGCGACGGCCACGGTCCTCGCCGGAGTGATCGTGACGGCGTGCGTGCTGGGGGAGTTCTGGCGCGGCACGAAGGTGCGCCACGCCCTCGGCGGCACCTCGTGGCCGGGTGCCCTCGTGTCCATCGTGGGCCGCAACCGGCGGCGCTACGGCGGCTACATCGTCCATCTGGGCGTGGTGCTGCTGTTCATCGGGTTCGCCGGGTCGAAGGGCTTCGCCACCGAGGCCGACATCGCGATCAAGACGGGCGAGCGCGCCGACGTCGCCGGCTACACGCTGGTCAACGAGGGGCCCAGCCGGACGGCGGACGAGCACAAGAAGACCGTCAGCGTCGCCGTCGGCGTCTTCAAGGGGGGCGACCGGGTCACCACGCTCCACCCGGGCGTCATCACGTACACCGTGGACGAGACGCGCGCGTCGCAGGTGGCGATCGACTCCGCCCCCAGCCGCGACCTGTACCTGTTCCTGAGCCAGCTCCAGGACGACGGGCTCGCCCGGATCTCGGTGTTCGTCAACCCGCTGGTCCTCTGGATCTGGGTCGCGGGCGTGCTCATGTTCATCGGCGGCCTCATCGCCGGCTGGCCCGGTCCGCCGTCGACCCGCCGGGAGCCGGCCGCGGCACGCGCCCCCGCCGCGGACGCCGACGCACCCGCCTAACGTACGTCCATGATCTGGGGTGTCCTGATCGTCGCGGTCGCGGCGCTGGTCGTCGTGGCGCTCGTCGCCTGGCCGCTCGTGCGCGCGGAGGCCGAGGCGACGCCGCCCGACCCCGAGGCCGACGTCCGCCGGGACGTCGACGAGCGGCTCGGCATGTCGCTGGAGGCGATCCGCGAGATCGAGATGGACCACCGCGCCGGGAACCTCTCCGACGAGGACTTCGCCGAGCTCGACGCGGCCGAGCGCGCGCGGGCGGTGGAGCTGATGCGCCAGGCCGACGCGCTGCGCCAAGGGGACGACGCGCCCGAATCGCAAAGGGACAACGTGCCCGAACCGCCAGAATCGCAAACGGACAGAGGTCCCGAGGCGACGCGCGAGGGTTGACCGTCGTCCGGGGAACTGCGTAAAGTCCCGCGCGTTCCCGACTGACTCCACGGCCGCCGCGTGTGCCCAGTACGACGGCGTCCGAGGCTCAGGGCATCGTCCCCTGGGAAAGGAGCCGAAGGATCCGAGTCCGACCGAGCGCCGTACCCGGTGCTGGCAGACGCCCCCGGCATCTCCTGTGGGGTCTGACAGCCCTCGTCACACTCCTCCTGAGCGCTGTGCCGGCGCTCGCGCAGGTGGAGGTACCCACCGCCGCGGGGGCCAGCTCCGCGGCCGCCGCGCCGCCGCCTCCCGCCGCGGCGCCGGCCCCGGCGACGACTCCGGCCGCCCCCTCGGCCACCACGTCCCCGAAGCGGGTGAAGCGCATCGTCCTGCGCATCGGCTCCCGCGGGGCGGCGGTGAAGGACCTGCAGCGCGAGCTGCGCCGACGCGGCATCCGGATCGCCGTCGACGGGGCGTTCGGCCCGGCGACCAAGCGGGCCGTGAAGCGCATCCAGAAGCGCTTCAAGATGAAGCGGACCGGCATCGCGAACGCGAGGCTGCTGAAGCGGCTCGGGCTCCAGGTGCGGGTCACGGCCGGCGCGACGAGCCCGGTCCGGCCGAAGGTGACGCCCGGGCGCTCGCCCTACCTCGACGTGTTCCCGCTGGTCGGCGACTACACCTATTCGGACGACTTCGGCGCCGGCCGCCACCAGGGCCGCCACGAGGGCGTCGACATCATGGCCGACCGCAACACGCCGATCGTGGCGGTGGCGAACGGCGCGGTCCAGCGCCTCACCCGCACGGAGACCGGCCTCGGAGGCATCTACGTCTGGCTGAGGCGGTCCGACGGCACCGAGTACTACTACGCCCACATGACCTCGATCGCGACCGGCCTCGAGGCCGGGCAGCAGGTGTCCGCGGGCCAGGTGATCGGCGCCGTCGGCAACACGGGTGACGCCCGCTACGGCGCGACGCACCTCCACTTCGAGATCCGTCCCGGGGGCTCGCCGATCGACCCGTACTCGCACCTGGTGGCCGTGGACCCGACCGCTCGGTGACGCGCGCGTGCCGCGGCCGCCTGGCCGCGGCGCTCGCGTTCGCCGTGGGCGCCGCAATCGCGCTCGGCATGGGCGCCGGGGCGTTCGCCGCCCCCCAGGACGAGAAGGCGGACGTCGACCGCCGTCTCGAGCGGGCGCAGCAGCGCCTGAACCGTGAGCGGGCGCGCGAGGACGTCCTGGTCAGCGAGGTGCAGGGCTACACGTCGCGCATCCGGTCGCTGGAGCGGCGCCTGGCGCCGCTCCGCGCGCGTTCCGAGCGCCTCCAGGCCGAGCACGCCGCCCTCCAGCAGCGGCTGACGCTGCTGACGCAGCGGCTCAAGGTGGAGAAGGCCCGCCTGGAGACCGCCAGGGCGGCGCTCGCCCGCCGCCAGGAGCTGCTGGGGCGGCGCCTGCGCGAGCTGTACGCGCGCGGAGAGCCCGACCCGATCCTGGTGCTCGTGACATCCGGGAGCCTCGCCGACGCCGTCGCCGCCAGCGACCTGCTCGAGGGGATCGCCGCCCGCGACGGCGACCTGGCGGCGGGGGTGCGCCGCTACCGCGACGAGACGCGGCGCTCGAGGGACGCGATCGCCGAGGTCCGCGCGGGCGTCGCCGACTCGGAGGCGAAGGCCGAGGTGGCGGCGGAGCGGGCTGCGCAGGCGAAGGCGTCGCTCGAGACCGAGGCGGCGGGCGTCGACCGCCTGCTGGACGGCCGTCGCGTCCTGCTGGCGTCGGTGCGGGGCGACCGCGAGGACATCGAGGCCGAGGCGCAGGGCCTGGAGCGCCGCTCCGCCGCGCTGGCCGAGAAGATCCGCGCCGCCCAGGGGCCGTCCGCGGCGGGCGCCGCGGCGGGCGCCCCGACGGGGGGTGGCTCCCCCTCGGCGTCGGGCTTCATCTGGCCGGCGTCCGGGTCGATCACCTCCGGGTTCGGCCCCCGGTGGGGTCGCATGCACGAGGGCATCGACATCGCCGGCGGCTCCGGGTCGCCGATCCGGGCGGCCGCGTCGGGCACGGTGATCCTCGCCGGCTGGTCGGGCGGGTACGGCAACCTGGTGGTCATCGACCACGGCGGCGGCATCAGCACCGCCTACGGCCACAACTCCAGCCTGGCCGTCGCGGTGGGCCAGCACGTCTCCCAGGGCCAGACGATCGCGGGGATGGGAACCACCGGGCACTCCACCGGCGTCCACTGCCACTTCGAGGTGCGGGTGAACGGCGGCGCCGTGAACCCCATGGGGTACCTCTAGCTGAGAGGCGCCAACACGTTGTTCATCCGGGCCGACCTGGAG